>NZ_JAKEVJ010000210.1:0-529 GCF_022398425.1 Shewanella sp. Isolate7
TTCCTATACCTTATAGCACTTCGGGTGCCAATGAAACAATTTTCATAAAACGCTCAGTACGCAATTCACGCGTTACTGGGCCAAAAATACGCGTACCCATCGGTTCAAGTTTGTTGTTTAACAATACCGCAGCATTGTTATCAAACTTAATCAACGCGCCATCAGGGCGGCGAATGCCTTTTGCAGTGCGAACTACAACAGCATTATACACATCACCCTTTTTCACACGCCCACGAGGAGCAGCATCTTTTACTGCCACTTTAATGATGTCGCCAACATTAGCGTAGCGACGCTTGGAACCGCCCAACACTTTGATACACATTACACGACGTGCACCAGAGTTATCAGCAACATCCAAGATGGTCTGCATTTGAATCATGTTAATAACCTTAAAAAAATCCAACTTAATTTACCACTTTCAACCTGCCCGATACATCTGCTTGACATTCGGACTAGGCTGAAACCTTGCGGTTCTAGTAAACCAGTCTTGGCCCCGAAGGGAAGATGCTCTTGGAACAGAGCTGAAAGA
>NZ_JAKEVJ010000211.1:0-527 GCF_022398425.1 Shewanella sp. Isolate7
TCTTCAACCAGTTCTTCTTCAACCAGTTCTTGATAGCGATAAAACGTGTCCCGCGATACACCCATAACTTTGCAGGCTTTTGAGACATTACCGAGTTCTTCGGCCAGATTAAGTAAACCAGCTTTGTGTTTGATGATCGGATTGTTAGTATGCAACATGAGAGTTACCTTTTTGGTTTGTTTAATAAAGATTCGACACCTTTATCAAACTGGGTAACTCTCACTTTTTCAAGTAGATGTGTCAGATCTAGTCTGAACTAATACAAATTATCGAGCACATTCACTAAAATTCGCATAATCGGGTAGCCGGAGGTATCTAGCCTCCAGCCCCCACACCACCCTGCATGCGGCTCCGCACAGGGCGGTTCATTTAGAACACCTAACTAGCTTTCTGGTTAGGATAATGAATTGCGATCCATCCATCTCTTAGTGAATATAATCCTGCTTTCTTTAGATACTCATTACTCAGTGCTTGCTGTATTCCTGGTGTCTTCGAGCTCCTCCATGGGCCTTTACTTGTGATACCAC
>NZ_JAKEVJ010000212.1:0-512 GCF_022398425.1 Shewanella sp. Isolate7
GTCCAATACACGGTACTTGTACAAGGCCGCCAACCGGGTCACAGGTTAGGCCTAGGTTGTGCTCCATGCCGATTTCAGCGGCGTTTTCAACCTGTACTACATTGCCACCCATGATTTCAGTAAGTGCACCTGCTGCCATTGAGCAAGCAACGCCCACTTCACCTTGGCAACCTACTTCAGCACCCGAAATTGACGCGTTCTTTTTATATAAAATACCAATTGCTGCCGCCGTTAATAAGTAACGTGTTGCGATATCACGGTCTACTTCTTTAATGAAAGTGTGATAATACATTAATACCGCTGGCAAAATACCTGCTGCACCATTGGTAGGTGCGGTAACAACACGGCCGCCGGCAGCGTTCTCTTCGTTTACTGCAAGGGCAAATAAATCAACCCAATCCATAGCACGTAATGGGTCGTTGTTTACCTCAATATTTAACTTAAGGTGTAAACTAGGGGCACGACGTTTTACTTTTAAACCACCTGGTAAGATACCTTCTGTACGCATACCA
>NZ_JAKEVJ010000213.1:0-511 GCF_022398425.1 Shewanella sp. Isolate7
CTCATGTACTATTTGGATACGGCGAGTGTTGTCGCCTTGTGTCTTTTTATTTTAATTCACTATTAGGGCTACTGACAATTCAGGTGTGAGTTGATTTTTGGCAAAAAGCAACCGTAAAACGAAATGTTAGTGGCCCTCCAAATACAAAAGAGATAATTGATGAACGAGACGCTCATGTTCTATTATGTAGTTGAATCGTTTTAGACAGAACATCAAAAACGCTCTTGGCAACAACCAAGAGCATTTTTTATCTGATTTA
Organism: Shewanella sp. Isolate7; assembly: GCF_022398425.1. Taxonomy (NCBI): domain Bacteria; kingdom Pseudomonadati; phylum Pseudomonadota; class Gammaproteobacteria; order Alteromonadales; family Shewanellaceae; genus Shewanella; species Shewanella sp. Isolate7. The sequence goes on from NZ_JAKEVJ010000213.1 coordinate 260, forward strand.
TTTGCGAATCAATTTATCCAAAGCCATGATTAATTGCTCATCGGTAAAAGGTTTACAAATAAGCCCACGCGCACCAAATTGCAAGGCTTTTAAGCCTGTTTGACAGTCGGATAAAGCTAAAATCACTAAGATGCTGGTGTCTTTGCTTAATTCACAAATGTGTTTGATACATTTTAAACTGCCTATTTTGGGCATCGTTAAGTCCATCGTGATTAAATCGGGTTTGTGTTCTTTGAATAAACGCAAGGCTTC
>NZ_JAKEVJ010000214.1:0-511 GCF_022398425.1 Shewanella sp. Isolate7
CACAAACTCACTCGTAAGTTATTCCAAACGGTCAATCAATGGCTGTCGGATTGCGGTGTGATGATGACGCAAGGAACATTGGTAGATGCCACGATTATTCAAGCACCCAGCTCCACTAAAAATAAAAAGAATGAACGTGACCCGGACATGCATCAGACTAAAAAAGGCAATGAATGGCACTTCGGTATGAAAGCTCACATTGGCGTGGATGCAAAGAGTGGCCTCACCCATACGYTGGTGACAACCGCCGCCAATGAACATGACTTGAACCAGTTGAAAAATCTGTTRCATGGCGACGAGGAATTCATCTCTGGCGATGCTGGTTATCAAGGCGCAGAAAAACGCAAAGAGCTGAAAGATACTAATGTGGAATGGCTGATAGCAGAGCGTCCCGGCAAAGTTCGGGCGCTGAAGAAGCATCCCCGCAAGAATAAAACCGCCATCAACATCGAGTATTTAAAAGCCAGCATTCGGGCGAAGGTAGAACACCCGTTTCGGATCATCAAATGTC
>NZ_JAKEVJ010000215.1:0-510 GCF_022398425.1 Shewanella sp. Isolate7
CCTGAAATCTTTGCAAAACCTATTCTTCTTATCTAGAAATCTTTAATTTCTGTCATTCCCACATAGGTAGGAATCCAAATTAATCTTTAACAACTTTCTGTTTAAAAATAGATTTCCGCCTACGTGGGAATGACGATTAAATGATGAAATTTTAGTTTTGCAAAAGTCTCAGCCTGAAAGGCAGCAAAAGATTTTCAGGCTGCTTTTTGAGATTGAATGCACAATTGAAATTACAGATAAAGACAAAAGGATAAAAGCAGCCTGAAAATCCAAAAATGGCTTGCTTTTCGCAGGTTTAGCGTTTAGAATAGCGCGTTTTTACACATTCAACTATCCCAATATTCAGGAGTATTATCCATGGCAAATAGCGCACAAGCACGCAAACGTGCCCGTCAATCTTTGAAAAACCGCGCACACAACGCTAGCTTGCGTACTGCATTCCGCACTGCAGTGAAAAAAGTGTTGAAAGCAGTTGTGGCAGGCGACAAAGCAGCGGCACAAGAATTGTAC
>NZ_JAKEVJ010000216.1:0-508 GCF_022398425.1 Shewanella sp. Isolate7
CCGCCACCCTCGTCGGCATCGCACTCATCATTTTCGGCAGCAAAGAACGCACCGAAAAAGGGGAATGGGGTAGCGCATTGCAATGGGGCTACTTGCTCGCCATGGCAGGCATCTTCGGTATCATCGTTATGGTTTTGCAATGGAGTTTTACCGCCGCCTTGCTCACATTCACGCTGGGAACAGGCATCATTTGGCTCTGGCAAAAGAAAACACACACAAAGCAGCCTGAAAACACTTACGACCACAACCATTTCCGTGACTACATTGCAGGCTTTTTCCCTTTGATTGCGGTAGTATTCGTGCTGCGAACCTTTGTTGCCGAACCATTTACCATTCCATCCAGCTCCATGCGCCCTGGCTTGGTAAAAGGTGATTTTATCTTGGTGAACAAATTTGCTTACGGCATCCGTATTCCTGTGGTGAACACTGTGGCGATTCCTACGGACAACATTCAGCGTGGCGATGTGGTGGTGTTCAACTACCCCATTGAACCTAATACCAATTATAT
>NZ_JAKEVJ010000217.1:0-505 GCF_022398425.1 Shewanella sp. Isolate7
CGTTTCCAGTGGATAGGGACGACGACCATTGCCCGCTTTTGGATAAAAGGGCTCAATCACTTCCAGCAGTTGAGTCCATGGTAACAGGTTGTCCATCCGAGATAAGAAAATCTCTTTACGGGTCTGGCGGCGCTTGCTGGAAAACTCACTATCGGCAAAAGTTAACTGTTGGCTCATGGGCGGTAATGGCTGTGATTTACTATGTAGCTATGATCTCACATCAGGGACTTATTCGCATCTTCCCTAGACACTCGGGCTTAAGTGACAACTGCTCAAGGCAGTACATCAAGTAATCGAAGGGCGTCAACCCATTCGCCTTGGCGGTTTCGATCACACTGTACAGTATGGCACTCGCGTTCGCACCATTGGCCGTATTGGCAAATAGCCAGTTCTTCCGCCCAATGACGAACGGTTTTATCGCTCTCTCGGCGCGATTATTGTCAATATTGACCCGCCCATCTTCAAGATAGCGGTTCAGATTGGGCCATTGATTTAAGCTATAGGT
>NZ_JAKEVJ010000218.1:0-504 GCF_022398425.1 Shewanella sp. Isolate7
ACACGTTTTACAAGGCGATGGCAAAAATACCCCTATTTTTGATGAAGACATAGGCATTGATATACAAAACTTACCTATTGAAGAGCAACAAGCTAATGCGGCTGCGGCAAATTTTTGCGTTCCCACAGCAAAATTAGATAGCTATATTATCCGAGCAGGTGCGTATATTTTTGCTGAAAAGAAAATAATGGCATTTGCTGGCGTTAATAAAATTCACATGGGTTTGGTTGTGGGGCAACTGCATCATCGTACAGGTAAATATCAGCAATTACGCAAGCATCTTGTGCCTATACGTTCTTTTTTATTAGGAAGCGCAATTTATGATGGTTGGGATTTTATGAATGGAGATTAAACGATGAGTGCAAAGAAAAATGAACTAGATAATATTGTAGAGCAATATAAACAAGCCAAAGGCATTGCAGACGGCATTATTGATACGTATGATTTAGCAGGTTGGGCATTAAGCCAAAAACTCTATCAGCCCAATGTGCGTGATGAAATCAA
>NZ_JAKEVJ010000219.1:0-504 GCF_022398425.1 Shewanella sp. Isolate7
ACACGTTTTACAAGGCGATGGCAAAAATACCCCTATTTTTGATGAAGACATAGGCATTGATATACAAAACTTACCTATTGAAGAGCAACAAGCTAATGCGGCTGCGGCAAATTTTTGCGTTCCCACAGCAAAATTAGATAGCTATATTATCCGAGCAGGTGCGTATATTTTTGCTGAAAAGAAAATAATGGCATTTGCTGGCGTTAATAAAATTCACATGGGTTTGGTTGTGGGGCAACTGCATCATCGTACAGGTAAATATCAGCAATTACGCAAGCATCTTGTGCCTATACGTTCTTTTTTATTAGGAAGCGCAATTTATGATGGTTGGTATTTTATGAATGGAGATTAAACGATGAGTGCAAAGAAAAATGAACTATATAATATTGTAGAGCAATATAAACAAGCCAATGGCAGTGCAGACGGCATTATTGATACGTATGATTTAGCAGGTTGGGCATTAAGCCAAAAACTCTATCAGCCCAATGTGCGTGATGAAATCAA
>NZ_JAKEVJ010000022.1:0-46991 GCF_022398425.1 Shewanella sp. Isolate7
TTGCTGCATACAGTGAATGCGGAACATCGTTTCCAGTGGATAGGGTCGACGACCATTGCCCGATTTTGGATAAAAGGGCTCAATCACTTCCAGCAGTTGAGTCCATGGTAACAGGTTGTCCATCCGAGATAAGAAAATCTCTTTACGGGTCTGGCGGCGCTTGCTGGAAAACTCACTATCGGCAAAAGTTAACTGTTGGCTCATGGGCGGTAATGGCTGTGATTTACTATGTAGCTATGATCTCACATCTGGGACTTATTCGCATCTTCCCTAGGGAAGGTGCGAACAAGCTAAGGAAGGTGCGAATAAGTCCCGTGCTTGCTCTGCGTGTGCTTAAAGTGGATAGATGCTAGGCACAGTTTGCAGCGAATGGCCCTAGTCCTTCGCAAGAACTGTAACGCAGCAAATACCGCTGTAAGCCTCGCCCTGCGGGGCTTTGATAGCAACACCATTTCGGCGTTATTCAACTTCAGCAGGCCTCGGCATGCCCTCAGTTGAATGCCTTGAACTGTCGCTGCTATCAAAGCCAGAGCTGTNTGCTTGCTCTGCGTGTGCTTAAAGTGGATAGATGCTAGGCACAGTTTGCAGCGAATGGCCCTAGTCCTTCGCAAGAACTGTAACGCAGCAAATACCGCTGTAAGCCTCGCCCTGCGGGGCTTTGATAGCAACACCATTTCGGCGTTATTCAACTTCAGCAGGCCTCGGCATGCCCTCAGTTGAATGCCTTGAACTGTCGCTGCTATCAAAGCCAGAGCTGTGCGACGACTTGTTCGCACCTTCCCTAACGAACAAACAAGCGATGAAGCGGAAAGAAAAACACAAGCCAAAGACTCAAGCTCAAGCTCAAGATTGTCATTAAAGACTCAGGGCTAGCGCCTATAGATGCCTGCGACGAGTAGCAAATAAGGCATAAAAAAGCGCGGTCAATTGACCACGCTTGTCTACAATTTGCTAGCACTGGCAAGCCTCAGCTCAGATGAGAGGCTTAAGATGAATAACCTTTTTCTTAACAGCTACTCGGGCTGGATCAGGTTAAAGTGCTGATAGGCTCTGGCCGTCGCAATACGCCCTCTTGGGGTACGCTGAATAAAGCCTTGCTGGATCAGGAAGGGTTCGAGCACATCTTCGATGGTTTCGCGCTCCTCGCCGATGGCGGCTGCCAGGTTATCCAGGCCCACGGGGCCCCCCATAAACTTATCTATGATGGCGAGTAGCAACTTGCGGTCCATATAGTCGAAGCCTTCGACATCCACATCCAGCATATCCAAGGCACTCTCGGCAACCGTCTTATTGACTTCGCCGTCATGTTTCACCTCGGCGTAGTCCCTCACCCGTCTGAGCAGGCGGTTGGCGATACGCGGGGTGCCACGAGAACGCCTGGCCACTTCCACAGCCCCCTCTTGATCTATGGGCAACTCCAGCACCTTAGCCGAACGAGCAACGATACTGCTGAGATCTTTAACATTATAAAACTCGAGACGCAGCGGTATACCAAATCGGGCACGAAGTGGCGAGGTTAACGCCCCTGCACGGGTCGTTGCGCCGATCAGGGTAAAAGGCGGCAACTCTAACTTGATAGAGCGGGCGGCTGGCCCCTCACCTATCATGATATCCAGCTGATAGTCTTCCATCGCCGGATAGAGGATCTCCTCCACCACAGGGCTTAATCTGTGGATCTCATCGATAAAGAGTACATCTCCAGCCTCGAGGTTGGTCAGCAGCGCAGCCAGATCCCCGGCCTTTTCCAGCACAGGCCCTGAGGTGGACTTGATGTTAACACCCATCTCGTTGGCCACGATCATGGCCAGCGTCGTCTTACCCAGACCCGGCGGCCCGTAGATCAACATGTGATCTAAGGCTTCGCCTCGCTTCTGTGCCGCCTCGATAAACACCTTAAGCTGAGCCCTGGTATCGTCCTGGCCCGTGTATTCATCCAGCAGCTTAGGCCGCATGGCCCTATCTATCTGCTCGTCCCGTTCCTCGGTGCCCTGAGGCTGGGCGTGAACTAACCTATCGGCTTCAATCATCTATTTCTCACTCTGAGCGCTAGAGCATCGATTTCAGCGATGCCTTGATCAAGGTTTCTGAATCCATGCCCTCTTCGAAGACACTGGACACCGCCTTACTGGCCTGTGCCGGCTTATATCCTAACGCCAAAAGCGCCGAGATGGCATCTTCTTCGGCGGTGTTGACCACAGGCGCCGGGGTATAGTTTGACTGCAGCACAAACTCGCGCTCGTTACCGTGGGACGCTTCCATCAGGCTCTTAAGCTTGTCACGCATCTCAACCAGCAAGCGCTCGGCGGTCTTCTTGCCAACGCCCGGCAGCTTCACCAGAGTGGCGATGTCGTCGTGTTCGACGCACTTAACAAACTCGGCCGCCGTCATGCCTGAGAGTATGGTGAGCGCCAGCTTGGGGCCCACGCCATTGGTCTTGATAAGCAGCCTAAAGAGCGCCCTTTCCTGCTTGCTCATGAAACCATAAAGCAGCTGAGCATCTTCTCGCACCACGAAATGGGTGTAGATCACCGCTTCTTGGTTTAGCTCGGGCAGCTCGTAAAAACTGGTCAGCGGCATCTGTACCTCATAACCGACGCCAGCGGTTTCGATCAGCACCTCGGGCGCCTGTTTCTCAACCAGTAATCCCCTTAAACGACCTATCATCTATATCTTCCGTAAGTTCTCGCGCTCGCCTTACCGCCCATGGCGATCAGGCTCTGATATGTGTGGAAATGGCACAGGGCAACCCCCAAGGCATCGGCCGCATCGGCCTGTGGAGCAGCGGGCAGTTTCAGGATCTGTTGCACCATGTGCTGCACCTGGCTTTTCTGCGCCCGTCCCGTGCCGACCACGGCATTCTTGATCTGGGTCGCCGAATACTCGGCCACAGGCAGATCGGCATTGGTGGCGGCCACTATGGCGGCGCCGCGTGCCTGACCAAGTTTTAAGGCCGAATCGGCGTTTTTGGCCAGAAACACCCGCTCGATGGCAAATTCATCCGGCTGGTATTGGCGGATGATCTCGCTGATTCCATCGAATATCACCTTAAGACGGGAGGGCAGATCTTCCGATTGGGTGCGAATACAGCCGCTGCCCAGGTAGATCTGCTGCCGCCCCTGGCACTGGATCACACCATAACCTGTGATCCGCGAGCCGGGATCCACCCCCAAGATTATTGGCATCGCTTGCCTATTCGAGGCTGGCTAAGATCTCGTCAGAGATCTCGGCGTTATGATAGACCTCTTGCACATCGTCGTGATCTTCAAGGTTATCGATAAGGCGCAGGAATTTAGGCGCGGTGGCGGCGTCCAACTCGGCCTTTGTAGACGGCACCATGGTCACCTCGGCGTTGACCGCCTCTAGCCCCGTGGCGTCCAGCGCATCTTTCACGGCACCAAAGGCTTCTGGCGTGGTGTAGACATCGATAGAGGTATCATCATTGGTCACTACATCTTCGGCGCCGGCGTCGAGCGCCGCATCCATGATGGTGTCTTCATCGCTGCCTTCGGCGTAAGAGATCACGCCACGCTTCTCAAACAGATAGGCCACAGAGCCATCTGTACCCAGGTTGCCACCCGACTTACTAAAGGCGTTACGCACGCCTGAAACGGTGCGGTTACGGTTATCAGTCATGGTTTCGACCATCACTGCGGTGCCACCTGGACCATAGCCTTCATACATGATGGTTTCCAACACCTGACCGTCGAGTTCGCCGGCACCGCGCTTGATGGCACGTTCGACCGTATCACGAGTCATGTTGTTTGACAGCGCCTTATCGATTGCCGCCCTGAGTCTCGGGTTCGAATCGGGATCCGAGCCGCCTTCTCTGGCCGCTACCGTAAGCTCGCGAATGAATTTGGTGAAGAGTTTACCGCGTTTAGCGTCTTGTGCCGCCTTGCGGTGCTTGATGTTGGCCCATTTACTGTGACCGGCCATAGGGACTCCTTATTCGAGTTTGCCTCGAAAAAGCCGAGCAAGATGCTCGGCTTATTGGTTCAATCTTGATTTATTCCTGCTCTTTCTTCGCTTCGACTACGCTCACCCCAAGCTCTTCGAGCTGTACTGGGTTAGCGAAACCTGGTGCGTTGGTGAGCGGACAGGCTGCCGTGGTGGTCTTAGGGAATGCCATCACGTCACGAATCGAACTCGCACCTGTCATCAGCATCACCATACGGTCGAGACCGAACGCTAGGCCTGCGTGTGGAGGTGTGCCGTACTTGAGGGCTTCAAGCAGGAAGCCAAACTTCTCTTGCGCTTCCTCGTCGTCGATTCCCAGGATTCTAAATACGGCAGACTGCATCTCACCGTCATAGATACGTACCGATCCACCGCCCAGTTCACAGCCGTTTAGCACCATGTCATAGGCGTCAGAGATGGCCGCCGTAGGATCGGCTTCCAGCTCGGCCGGTGTGATACCACTTGGCGCGGTAAACGGATGGTGCATGGCATGTAGGCCGCCATCGGATGTGCGCTCAAACATTGGGAAGTCAACCACCCATAGTGGCTTCCAGTCACCTTGGAGCAGGTCGAAATCTTCGCCCACCTTCAGACGCAGCGCGCCCATGGCTTCTGCCACGATATTCGCCTTGTCGGCGCCAAACAGGATAAGGTCGCCGTTGGCCGCATTGGTACGATCCAAGATGCCCTTAACCACCTCTTCGCTGAGGAACTTAAGTACTGGCGACTGAATGCCTTCCAGCCCTTTCTCCAGCTCGTTTACCTTCATCCATGCTAACCCTTTGGCGCCATAGATGTTGACGTACTTGCCATACTCGTCGAGCTGTTTGCGCGACAGAGTGGCGCCGCCCGGTACACACAGCACGGCAACACGACCTTCGCTGTCGTTGGCAGGCTCCTGGAATACCTTGAAGTCGACATCTTTAACCAGGTCTGCCACATCCACCAGTTCCAGCGGGTTACGCAGGTCCGGCTTATCTGAGCCGTAACGACGCATCGCCTCGGCGAAGGTCATCTTAGGGAACTCGCCGAGGTCGACATTCAGCAGCTCTTTAAACAGGCCACGTACCATCTCTTCGGTCTTATCCATCACCTCGGCAGAGGTCATGAATGAGGTTTCGATATCGATCTGGGTAAATTCTGGCTGACGGTCGGCGCGTAAGTCTTCGTCGCGGAAACACTTGACGATTTGATAGTAACGGTCGAAACCTGACATCATCAGCAGCTGCTTAAACAGCTGTGGTGACTGCGGCAGCGCGAAGAACTGGCCCTTATAAGTACGGCTTGGCACTAAATAGTCACGTGCACCTTCTGGCGTCGCCTTGGTCAGGATAGGCGTCTCGATATCGAGGAAACCGTTACCGTCGAGGAAACGACGCACGGCGCTGGTCACCTTAGAGCGGAAGATGATGCGCTCGGCCATCTCTGGGCGACGCAGATCCAGGTAGCGATACTTAAGACGCTGCTCTTCGGTGTTGTGTTGATTTTTGTCCATGTTGATCGGCAGTGCCGGTGCACTGTTGAGAATGGTCAGCGCCTTACCCAGCACCTCAATCTCACCTGTGCGCATCTGATCGTTGATCTGGCTATCAGGACGTGCGCGCACCAGGCCTTTGACCTGTACACAGAACTCGCTGCGCAGTGTGCTGGCGACATCGAATACCTCTGGCAGATCAGGATCATATACTACCTGAATCACGCCTTCACGGTCGCGCAAATCCAGAAAAACCACGCCACCGAGATCGCGACTGCGGTTTACCCAACCTACGAGAGTAACTTCTTCCCCAACATGAGACCGATTAACGTCTCCACAATAATGACTGCGCATCTAACACTTTCCTTTCATCCGTCAAGGCCGTGCTTGAGGATATTCAATACATGACAAAAGCGGCATTATAGTGAAATATTGCCGATTTCAAAACAACTTCATCCGCTTAAAATGAAGTAAACCTTTGGGTTGGATAAATATCCATCAAATCCTGAACTGGGGTCACAGATCAGGCACTTTGGTAACAGCGCCCACCCTGTTTCACTGCCCGCGACATCAACTTGTCGGCGGTCTTGAGTAACTCGACGACAGTGTCGCCATCATTCGGGAACATGGCCACCCCTATGCTGACCGATAGTGCCACATCCAGGCCGTTGATGGCAAAGGGCGCACTAAAGCCGCCCACTATGCCATCGGCCACCTGACACACGGTATCGAGATCTTTACTGCGATTGAGCACCATCACAAATTCGTTGCCACCAAAGCGTGCCAGAGTATCTGACTTACGCACCGCCGACTTGAGTCGCTGCGCCCCCTCGGCCAGCACCTTGTCGCCCACCTGATGACCAAAGGTCTGATTGATTTGGCGCATATTATCGAAGCTGATAAAAAGCACCGCAAAGGGCTGCATCTCCCGCCTGTGCAGCAGCACCGACTGCTGAAGCCGGTCATCGAGTAGGCTACGATTAGGCAGGCCGGTAAGCGTATCGAACTGCCCGGCCCGGGTCAGCTCATGGGCCAGCTCTTTGGCGGCCGCAAGGTGGCTACGCTGGGCGCGCCAGATAAGATAAACGAACAGCACAAAACTCACCAGCGCCAGGAGATAGAAGGCGCTCCGATAGTTGAGCATCGCCTTCCAGCTGCTGACTTCCTCCTTGACCCAGTGCTGGTAGATGGCCTCTTGACGCTCAGGAGTCAGCTGAGCGATGGCCTGATCCCACAGGGGCACCAATTCCTTGTACTTGGGATTTAGCGCAAAATGGCTCTGCTGCTGGGAGAAATCCGCCAACACAGACATCTTGAGCGCCTTATAATCTGACTCCTTGAGCACCATGGCCATGTTGATCACCTTCTCGATGAAGGCGTCGGCCTTGCCCTGGGCCACTGCATCCACACCCGCGCGGCTGTTGGGTACGATCACCAGCTCGATGCCCAGCGCCTTATTCATCAGGTTGGCAATCAGATGGTAGCCCTCGACGATAGCCAGGCGCTTGCCGCTCATCTGACTCAGGTTAAACACAGTCACCTGGCTTAGGTTGGTCACTAAGCCCCAAGGCGATGGCCAATAGGGGCTGGTAAAGACCATTTCCAGTTCACGCTCCGGAGTATGGGCGACACTGCCAACGATATCTATCTCGCCCTGTTTAAGCGCATCAAGCAGGCTGCTCCAGCGCTCGAACGGCACGCCCTCGAGTGTCAGGCCAAGTTGATCGGCAACCCAGTGGCTGATCTCGCTGTTGATCCCCATAAACTCGCCAGATGGCCCCTGAAACTCCATGGGCGCCCAGGCGTCAAGGTAGCCCACCTTAAGTGTACCCAGGCCGTCTAAATAGCGCCGCTGGGTTTCTGTAATGGAGAGCGGATTAAGCAGCGACTGTACGCTCCTGTCGTCTCTGTCCAATATCCACTTATTCTCTATGCTGGCCAGCTCTGCGTTGCTGATCAGACGAAAGCCTGCTGCGATGCGCTGAGCCAGTCCCTTATCCTCGTTGCGAGTCAAAGCATAGATATCTGTCGTAAAGGCGAGAGCACGGAACTGATGAAAGTCGGACCAGGACTCGGCTCTCAGCAAATAGTGTTGGGTCCAGGCAGATGATGCCACGAAGGCGGCGATATGGCCTTGCTGTGCGGCCTGAATCATCTGAGTCACATCGGTATAGAGCTTAAGCTCCGAGTTCGGCAGCGCCTGCTTGAGCTTATCCAGATAAGGCGCAGTGGGCACGGCGCCGACGCGTTTTCCCTTTAGCTCATCTAAGCTGTTGATGGCTTTGCCATAACTGAAGAGACGGCTCTTCACCTGATAGGTGCGCCAGGCTCGGGTCAGGTTGGACTTCATGGTGTCGCTTTCGGGGTAACCCACATGGATATCGGCGCGGTGAAACCTGAGGTCATCCAAACCATCTTCCATGGACGCCGGGCGGAACTCCACCTCTATCCCCGTCTTCTTAGACCACAGCTTCCAGATATCGATATAGAGACCGTGTGGCTCTCCATCGCCCCCGGTATCGACAAAGGGCTGAATACCGGTGGTGGTGGCTATCACTAGGGTGTTGGCATCATGGCTAAAGCCGAGCCAGCGCTTGTCGATTTCGGCGCGGCTGGTTTGACTCAGGCTATCGAAGCCGCGGTTGATCTCTGTGATAAGGTCCAGCCGCCCCTTGCTGACCGCAGGCACCAGTGCCGTCTTCTTGATCAGCAGACGATTATCCAATGGGAACTCTTCCAGGACGGCGCGGCTAACGGCGTTATCCTTTAGGTAGCCTTCCATGCCGGCAAACACGTCGACCTCACCAGCCACCACGGCGCGAAGCAGTTCGGCGCGGCTATTATAGTAACGGTAGCTCAGCCCATTCACCTGATGATTGAGTATCGATTCGTGTGAGGAGCCCGCCACGACGCCGATACGATAGGGCTGGAGATCGGTAAAATTTTTCTTGCCTTTAAGTGTATTACGCACATAGAGATAGGTACTGACATAGGCGATGGGCGCGGCAAAATCAAAATCCCGATCCCGCTCCTTGGTGATCCCAAGGCCGATATGGATGTCGGCATCTCCCAGGGCGAGCTGTTTAAGCGAGTCCTGCCAGTGACGGGCGACGAAGACCACAGGCACCTGAGTCTGCGACGACCATTCGCGCCAAAGATCCACCAATACGCCTTTAGCGTCACCGTTTTCATCGACAAACTGATAAGGATAACTGTCCTCCCCCATCACCAGCACCAGTGGAGCCTGACGCTCGTCGGCGGCCAGATGCCAACTGGAAAGTAGGGTGAGCACTATGACTAAGGGGACGAAGGCCATGCGCGCCAGAGCGCCGCGAACCTTAATAAAAAAAGCCGATGCCAAAAGATGTAGTGGTGTCAAAGATCTATCCCGGTCTCTATTATCATTGTATTAGCGCTAACCTAACACGCCTCGATGTTTTAACCATTACTATTGGGCTGTCTAAACCTAAAAACGATTCAAAACATTCACCTATAACCTGGCCTGCATATTGGCCATATTAAAAAGGCGTTTTATAAGGCAGCTTCATATTACAAGCCGGCTACAAAAATAACCTTGGCACCTTCGCTTAAATCACAAAGTCACCGCGCTGTAAAATATATGTTGTTATTAGGATATTAGACAGAATTTTATGCCTAATTACCAGTACTAGACTTGCTGCGAACTGTTATCATTAGCTAGAATGGAATATTGAATTTACTCAAAAAACTCTGATGAACTCGAATCAAGATACAATTTACGCCCAAGCCTGTGAACATATCAGTGACTTTCAATTCGACGATAGAGTCGCAGGTGTCTTTAGCGATATGATACGTCGCTCTGTCCCCGGATATGGACAGATCATCAACACCCTAGGCGATTTCGCCGATAAATGTGTCACCCCCAACAGCAAGATATACGATTTAGGCTGTTCGCTTGGCGCCGCCACCTTGAGCGTGCGTCGCCGTATCGAAGGCAGAGGCTGCGAGATCATCGCCGTCGATAATAGCGAGTCGATGATAGAGCGCTGCAAACAGAACCTCAGTGCCTATGTGAGCGAGACTCCCGTCGATCTGATCTGTGCCGATATTCGCGACATAGAGATCCAGGACGCCTCCATGGTCATCCTCAACTTCACCATGCAGTTCCTGGCGCCCGAAGACAGACAAACCCTGATCGCCAAGATCTATCAGGGACTCAAACCCGGCGGCATTCTCGTCTTGTCAGAGAAGCTCGTCTTCGAAGATGAGCCGGTGCAGCATCTACTGGACGAATTACATCTCGACTTTAAACGTGCCAACGGCTACAGCGAGCTTGAGATCAGCCAGAAGCGCAGCTCGCTGGAACATGTCATGAAGCCAGACACCCTGCCCCAGCATCAGCAACGCCTTGAGGCTCAAGGTTTTAGTCATTTTAGTGTCTGGTTCCAATGTTTTAATTTCGCATCTATGGTGGCCATCAAGTGATCAGCTTCAGCTCCTTTTATCAGCAAATCGCCGACTCCAATCTTCAACATTGGTTAGAAGAACTCCCGGCGATCCTCGGCCAATGGCAACGTGAACATAAGCACGGCAATCTGCCCAAATGGGAAAAGGTACTCAATAAACTCCATTACCCTGCACCAGACAGAATCGATTTCACCACTAAGGTAGAGGTGGGCAGCGGTGAGCAGCTCACCAAGGGCCAACAGGAAAAACTCAAGAACCTGCTGAAACTCTTCTGCCCCTGGCGCAAGGGTCCCTTCGATCTTCATGGCATTCATATCGACACCGAATGGCGTTCAGACTGGAAATGGGAGCGGGTTCAGCCCCACATCTCGCCACTGAAGAATCGAACCGTGCTCGACGTCGGTTGCGGTAGCGGTTATCACATGTGGCGTATGCTGGGTGACGGCGCAAAACGTGTCGTCGGTATCGACCCTTCACCGCTATTTCTGTGTCAATTTGAGGCGGTAAAGCGCCTGGCGGGTAACGAACACCCGGTACATCTATTACCCCTTGGCATAGAGCAACTGCCGCCGCTGGATGCCTTCGACACAGTATTCTCCATGGGCGTGCTCTATCACAGACGCTCGCCTATCGATCACCTGCTGCAACTGAGGGATCAACTCAGGACCGGCGGCGAACTGGTTCTCGAGACATTGGTCGTCGATGGCGATGAAAACACAGTGCTGGTGCCAGGAGAGCGTTACGGTAAGATGAACAATGTCTGGTTCCTGCCGTCGGCCAAGGCCCTCGAGGCCTGGCTCAAGAAGGCAGATTTTGTCGATGTCCGCTGCGTCGATATTGATGTCACCTCATTGGCAGAACAGCGCAGCACAGATTGGATGCCTAATGAATCGTTAGTCGATTATCTGGATCCTAACGATGTCAGTCTGACGGTTGAGGGCTATCCGGCACCCAAACGCGCCACTTTTATTGCCGTGAAGAATCAACCCAACAAAGATTTGGTTTAAACGAAAATAGTAAACGGGAAGCACTATGTTAAAACAGATGACCACTCTCGCCCTGGTAACCAGCCTTGCAGGCTGCGCGGCAACTCAAGCGCCTGAGCAGCCCGCCCCGGTCGACATCGACACCTTTAATGCAAGCCTGAGTGAGCAAAAGAGCGAACTAGTCACCTTAATCAGCGCCAACCAAAGCGAGCAGCAGGACGCGCTGACTTCCCTTTCGACCCAGCTGGAACAGCTGTCAAAGCAGGTGGCCGCCGTTAAGACCCAGCCCGAGAAGCAGGTGGTACAGGTTCCGGTGCAGTGCGACCCATCGCCCATCGGCGACAAGTTTATTCTGGGCGCGGTAGAACATGTCTATGTCGATGAGATCAAGGCAGGCTTCGAGACACGTATCGATACCGGTGCAGAGTCCTCATCGCTTGATGCTCACAACATCATATTGTTCGAGCGCAATGGTAAGCAGTGGGTACGCTTCGACGTCTTCACCCAAGGTGCCGACAAGCCATCGCAGACCTTCGAATCTAAAGTTGAGCGCTTCGTTCGCATCAAGCAGGATGCCGATGAGAAGAATGACAGACGCCCTGTGATCCATGCCCATCTGCAGATTGGCAATTACAAGGCGGAAACCGACCTTAACCTAGTGGATCGTAGCCATCTCGATTATCAGCTGCTGCTGGGACGTAAGTTTATGCAAGACATAGCAGTTGTTGATGTGGGTCAGAGTTTTGTGCACGGTAAGAAAAATCCGTCAAAAACAGCAAAATAATAGGATGTAGACTCGATGCACTCTAAAAAACCTTTTTATATCTTAGTCGCCCTGCTGTTTATCGCAGGCATAGCCGCCAGTGTCTATCGCGGTATCGAACATAATGTGCCCTTCCTTCCGGGCGAACAGGTACAGAGCTGGGCGGTAGATGCCAAGGTCAGTTTTCAGGGCACCGGCGAACCCGCCGAGGTCACCTTCTCGCTGCCTAACGATCCAGCCTTCGAGATCCTAGCGGAAAACGCCACCTCGCCAGGCTACGGCATGTCGGTTACTCAGGCCGACAGCGGCCGCCAGGTCACCTGGTCGACCCGAGAGGCGATAGGTCAGCAAGATCTCTACTACAAGGTCACCTTAGTGCCGACCGGCAAGAATGAGATCCCAGCCGAACAAGCGCCCGAGACACCCCAGGCCTACAACTGGTCTGCCACAGAGAAGGCCGCCGCCGAACAGGTGATGAGCGAGATCTGGTCACGCAGCGCGACCAACCTCTCGTTTGCCCAGCAGCTCAACAAGAGCTTCAACGCCACCGAGCGCAGCCAGAATCTGGAATTGCTTCTCACCAGCAATTCGCGTCCCGATCTCTTCATCCGCATGCTTAACAGCAAGGGGATCCCGGCCAAGAAGGTCAGCGGGCTCTTTTTAGAAGATCAGCGTCGCCGTCAGCAACTGTCCAACTATGTGGAGGTCTACCACCAGGGGCAATGGATCATCTTTAACCCCAACGATGGTACTCAGGGACGTCCAGATAACCTGCTTATCTGGGACAGAACCGCAAAATCGACATTGGATGTCGTTGGCGGTGTCAACTCTCAGGTGAACTTCTCCATGTTACAAGACACCCGCTCGGCGCTGGCGACCTCTATCGACATGCTGAAGAACAAGGATGCCCTGGACTTCTCCCTCTACCAGTTGCCGCTGGAAGAGCAGAGCCTGTTTAAAGGCATCTTGCTGATCCCTATCGGCGTGCTGATGGTGGTGTTCCTCAGGGTCATCATAGGCATCAAGACCTCGGGAACCTTCATGCCAGTGCTGATCGCCCTGGCCTTTATTCAGACCACCCTGCTGACCGGCCTTATCGGCTTCCTGTTGATCGTCGCCTTCGGTTTGATGATCCGCTCCTATTTGTCGGATCTTAACCTGCTGCTTATTTCGCGGATCTCGGCGGTGATCATTGTGGTGATAGGCATCATAGGCCTGTTCACCCTGCTCTCTTACAAGTTTGGCCTCAGCGAAGGACTCACCATCACCTTCTTCCCAATGATCATCCTGGCATGGACCATCGAGCGTATGTCCATCCTCTGGGAGGAGGAAGGCGCCAAAGAGGTGATGGTACAGGGCGGTGGTAGCCTGTTCGTCGCTACCTTAGCCTACCTGGCCATGAGCGCAACCTGGGTACAACACTGGGTATTTAACTTCCTGGGGATCCATCTGGTGATACTGGCAACCGTACTGCTGATGGGCCAATACACAGGTTATAAGTTATTGGAACTTAGACGCTTTAGACCTTTAGCGGGAGAGTAACCATGCTATTTGCAAAACCGCTAAGGCTAAGGGATAACGGCGTGCTTGGCATGAACAAGCGTAATATCGACTACATAGGTCGGTATAACCAACGCAAGTTTTACAAGCGCGTGGACGATAAGCTAACCACCAAGCAGTTGGCACTGGCAAACGACATCGCCGTGCCTGCGCTCATCGGTACCGTCTGCCAGCAACATGAGATCATGCATATCCCCGAGATGGTCAACAACCGCGACGGCTTCGTGATCAAACCCTCACAGGGCTCTGGCGGTAAAGGGATCTTGGTGATCACTAAGGTAGAGAATGGCCATTATTTTAAGCCTAATGGCCACGAGGTCACGCCCAGCGAGATCGACCGCCACATCTCTAACATACTCAGTGGCCTCTTCTCTCTCGGCGGTAAGCCAGATGTGGCCATCGTCGAGGGGCTCATCGAGTTCGATCCCGTTTTCGACGGCTACTCCTTCGAGGGGGTGCCCGATATTCGCCTGATCGTCTTTAAGGGCTTTCCCGTCATGGGGATGCTGAGGCTATCGACGGCCGCATCCGATGGTAAGGCCAACCTGCACCAGGGTGCAGTGGGCGTCGGCCTGGATATCGCCACCGGCAGAGGCCTGCATGCGGTACAGTTTGACCGCCCCCTAGACCTGCACCCGGATACCGACAAGAAACTCACCGAGATCCAGGTGCCTCACTGGGATACCCTTTTGCATACGGCCTCCAAGGCCTATGAGATGAGTGAACTGGGATATCTGGGCACAGACATGGTGCTGGACCAAAAGCTGGGGCCCTTGCTGCTTGAGCTGAATGCGCGCCCGGGTCTTGCAATTCAAATAGCCAATGCCCAGGGCTTGCTGCCGCGACTTAAGCATGTCGAGCAGATGAAAAACCAATCAATGTCAGTGGAAGAGCGCGTCGCCTATGCTAAAACGCATTTTAGCAGTCTCCCTGGCGCTTAACTACAGCGTGGCGGCCCAGGCCGCCTCTCCTATCACACTGCTGAGCAAGCAGTGCATCGACTACCAGGTATCCCTGTCCCAGGCTCAGACCAGCGACTCTCCACAAGACGCCAGCGTGAGGCTCGAGCGCGAGTTGCTAGGCCTGTTTAATCTCAAAGACAGCGTGCACTTCTATCGTCACTATCCATTGAATGCCGAGGATAAAGAGGCCTTATTGCAGTGTCAGCTACACCTCGCCGATGAGTTTGAGCGCCTAGCCAAAGACCCTTGGCTCAAAACGCAGAGCCGACAATGGGCACGCAGCCAAGTGTCAGATCTCCGCCAACTCGGCCGGCGGCTTACGCAGCAGATAGCCGAGCAGATTGACCAGGTGCAAAAGGCGAAGATCCATACCGCTCAGGCAAGCATCGCCCATGGACTAAGACAGAAAGATCTGTCACTCATCATAGGTGAGAGTCGGTGTCGCCTAGACGATGAAGCCAAATCCGACGAAACTAAATCCAACGAAGCTAAATCCGACGAAACTAAATCCAAAAAGGCTAAATCCAAAGAGCCTCAGGCGCAGGCCTTCGATAACTCAATCGCCAGCTATCTGATCCATCAGCCAGATGAGACCTGTAAGCGCCAGGTATGGCAGGCCTACCAAACCCGGGCCAAGCAGAAAAACCAGGCCGCCATGTCCCTCATCCTCGAGACAAAACAGGCGATAGCAGAGGAGCATGATGCGCTCGACTATGCCAGCTGGGCACTCAGCCATCAGCAACTTGCGAGCCCGGAGCAGGTCAAACAATATCTAGATAGTCAAACCCAGATAGCACCTGCCCCCTGGCGCTTGGGCGCTGTGCTTGCAGACCTTGCCAAAGTCGAGGTTCGGCCCCTATCGGGTCGACAGCTGCTGAGAGATATTCAGGGAGAGCTTGAGCCATTTGGCTTGCAGTTTGAGACCATCAACGCCGACATGCTGCGTCTGTGGCACCAGGGGCGTTTACTGGGGGATATCTTTCTCAGCCAGGCGGCGACTCATCGAGGGGGGAAAACCCAGTTGAGTCCCCTTAGACAAAGCGTAGTGGGTCAGCAGTTTGGCCAGCTCACCCTCACGCTGCCAGATGAGCTCGATGACTATCGTGGTCAAGAGCAGCTGATCATCGCCGCCGCCGATATGGTCTCTCGCCTGCTCGCTGGCGGGCGTTACTATCTCAACAACACCTTAGGCGATGACCAGGCAATCGCCAGCCTCTGGCTGAGTCATTACCTGTCGAAGCGGCTGCTTCCCCAGTTGCCAAGAGATAGCCGCGAGGCCCGGCTCAAGGCCTTTGCATCCCAGCTCAAGGTGTTTCGCAGCAAGCTAGCCTTGTGGGCATATCAGGCACCCGAACATCGCCTCTATCGCGACCTAAATCAGGAATTTGCCCTGAGTTTCGGCGAGCCTTGGCCTGAAGCCGATGATGCCCTGTTTAGCTTTACCGGCGCCGTCACTCAGGGCCCCCTCTACTATCTCTCTCTGTGGCACCAGAGCCTGGCAGAGCAGATCCTGAGCGACACTCACCTGAAAGACAAGGCCGTGTTCGAACTCCTCCTCATCAACGAGCAACAACTGTCTCTCGATGAGCAACTCAATTTGATTTTTGGCTGTGCACAGTCAGTCGCCACCATCCAAGAAAGGAGCCAACATGTTCAACTTAAGCCCGTACACTAGACTCATCGGGGCTCTCGCGCTCACATCAAGCCTGCTGCTACCCAGCCTAGGAGCGTCGGCAGAGACAGCCACTTCGCTGGATGCACAAGGGATCAAGCAGGCGATTCAACAAAACCTTGAAGACCATCTCTATCAACTCCCTCCTAGAGTGCAGGGGCACTATGGTATCCGCCTCTATCGCATGACGGGAGATGATAAGTATGCCAATGCCGCTTTAGTCGACCTATACGCCGTTACCGAGTCTCAGGCGTTTTATGCCTGTCGGCTGGACCAGCCTGGCTTTATAGAGAATGAGGCTCAGGCGGCCATCGATGTATTGGGTAAGGGCCCCAGAGCCAAGGCACGTAAGAAGGCGCTCGCCCCCTTCCCTGAGTTTCTCTTCTACACCGACGTACTACTGAGGTTCTCCAGCCGCATCAACGAGTTTGGCCTGCAAGGGCCCTGTCACGACAAGTTGGTCAAGGCCCTAAAGGCGACCGACCTTAAACGCGGACTCACCGACAAGGCGATGATCGAAGCCTGGGCCGCGCAGCTCGTCAACTATGTCTACTGGGCCAAACAGCTCGGTGTGGGCGACTATGTGCAGGAGTACAAGGCGGGTTTCAATCGCGTCTATCCCCAGAGCCGCGACCCTAAGCTCGACAAGAAGCAGTTTCGCAATAAGATCTACGGCATGACCCACTTTATCTTTGCCGCCAGCGAGTATTATCAGCATCCGGTCGATAGCAAGGAATTTGCCTGGATCTTGGATTATTTCGAGGCCAACATAGACAGGATCCTGCGCGATGCCACCGACGATATCATCGCCGAAGTCGGCATAAGCTTCCACCTGGCAGGCATGTCGGACAATCCGGTAGTGAAGAAGACCCAGGCCCACATCATGGCGGCCTTCGATCCTAAGGTGCAGACCATCCCTTCACCCCGAGGTAATCCCGATCTTGCCCTGGGCGAACATCGCAACGTATTAGCCATGATGCTGCTGGACTGGCCCAAGACACTGCATCAGGGCCCCTATTTCCATCGACTCAAGGCGACCAAGAAGTATCTGCCTAAGTTGGTGAGCATCAAAACCGACGGCGATGGCGCAAAAGCCGAGAAAACCAAGTCTCAGGGCGTTAAACATTAGGAGTCTAGGATCAGCATGAGTCAGGCTAAATCGACCTTCGAGCAATGGCGTATTCTACAGGCCGTCGTCGACTATGGTGGCTACGCCCAGGCGGCAGAAAAGCTTAATAAGAGCCAGTCATCTCTCAACCATGCGGTGGCCAAGCTTCAAACCCAGTTAGGGGTTGCCCTGCTGGAAGTGAGAGGCCGCAAGGCTTATCTCACCGAGAGCGGCGAGGTACTGCTTAGACGTTCGCGTCACATCACCCGCTCGGTGAGCGAGCTAGAGCAGTTAGCCAGCAACCTGGAAAAGGGCTGGGAGCCGAGTCTGTTGATCTCCAGGGAAATAATCTATCCCATGGAACACCTCATCGACGCCCTGGCCGAGTTCGAACCTCTGGGACGCGGCACCCGCATCACAGTCTTAGACTCAGTGATCAGCGGCAGCGCCGAACTGGTGGAGTCGGAAACCGTGGATCTCGCCATCATAGGCGGCACGCCGCCGAAAGGCCACCTGGCTCAGCCATTGTGCAACGTGGATTTTCAACTGGTCTGCCACCCTTCTCATCCTCTGGCAAGCATGGCGATGCCCCTGGACGATCAAACTCTGGCGGAGCAGTTGCAAATAGTGATCAAAGATACGGGTCAGATCGCCCGCGGTGAACTGGGTTGGCTCAAGGCCGACCGGCGCTGGACGGTAGCCAATTTTCATGAGGCCTTAGTCGTGTTGGCCAAGGGCCTGGGATTTTGCTGGATCCCCAGCCATCTGGTGTGCGACGCCATCAAGGAAGGTCGCCTGGCCCGCTTGACCCTGAGGGGGTCGACTCATCGCCAGGTGCCCCTGAGCTTGGTTATTCCCAATCGCGACAAGCAAGGGCCCGCCTCACAACTGCTGGAACAGTTGATCCTTAAAAATCATTCGGTGTTAGAGGGTGAAAGTGAATGATGAAGATTGAGATTCGCCCGATTGATAACGCATCGACAGGGCTTCAGAGGTAAAGACAAGGCCGTCGGATGCAAGGATATGACGGCTTATCCTTTCTATCGATTGCGACGGTGAGATATCATCATCGAGCGGCGACGGTGAGTCGACTCTCGCGCCTGAGATCTTGCCCTCATTATCCGCACTACCACTCACCCTTGGGGTTACAGCTTCGGGCAACTGGCGCTGCTGCTCGCTCTTACCAGCATCGATAAGTGGCTGCGTCTGCTGTGGGGAAATGGCACTTTCCTGGCGCGCCTTTGCCAGTTCCGCCTTCGCCGAATTCATCTTACGCAGGGCTTCGCTCGCCACCCGAATATCGGCCATCGAAGGTGTCACTGGCGCCATCGCCGCCGCATAGACCTGTTTCATCTTATTCAGGGTCGCTAACGGATCGCCGGGAATGGAGGAGATATCGATCGACACCTCACCATCTACCGCATAACGCCTGCCATCGCTACCCTGTTCATACTTAAAGCTTGGACTGCGAGCAAAGGTGCCGCCGACGCTGGCATGGGCCTGCTCGTGGGCTCTGACCTCGGCGTCCCGCCGCGAAAGTTCTTTCAGCTCAGCCTCCTGACGGGCAAGCTCGGAATCTTGCCCAGAACTAGGCTCTTGCCCTAGGCCATTCTCTCGCCCCGCGGTATCTTGCTGCTCATCGGCAAAGGGATTGTACGCCTCATCAGATGTTTCATCCGCTCGGCCAAAAATATCGACTCGGGGCTTTTCCCCATCAACTGCGCTGGCACCATTAGTGTCACGCCCTTCTCTACCTGGACCTCTAGCGGGATCAGCGCTTGGCAAGCCATTACCCATACGTGAATCTGTAGCTTGCGCTCCTATGCCACTTGCTCCCGAAAATACACTTTGGTGGGAGCCTATACCGCCATCACCGAGTCCAGGGCTGGAGACTTGATTAAGCAACCCATCAATCCCAAGTGGGCCACGGGCGAGACTGTACCCCCCCTGGCCGGATGAACTGCCTGAATTGGAAATGCTGGAAGTAACGCTGGAAGTGATAGGCGAAGGTGTCGGCAAAGAAGCTGCCGTGTTCGCCTTGAGGCTTGCGCTTGCCGCGCGATTAGCCGCAACTGGCGCCGAATTGACCGAACCGGACCTTGAGCCAGAAATTGCCCCTGAAATTGGGCCAGACTTTGAACCTGAAATAGAACCAGAGTTTGAGGCTGAAGAGGAAGCTAAAGCGGAACCTGGAGCAGAAGAAGACGGCAACGCGCTCAGGCGCATTGCCGTTAAGGATGGCGTAGTCATGGCGCCGGCCACGGACTTACACCTCGATATCTATCACTGTACCTAGGGTCTCGTTTGCGGCCTCTAACACTTCTACCGCGGCTTCCCCTTGGTTTTTAGATTCGATAGCCGAGACCAGGGCCTGGGTTTTATCTGTGGCGTTAACCGGATTAGCCGTCTCTGTACCACCGGCTTCGCTCGCCTGCTGCGGGCTGGGTTTAGCAACATCCACAGTGGCCTGCGTCAAGCCAGACTGGGCACTTTGCAAACCAGCAAGACCGGATGAAAAACTTGATGGAATTTCCATAATCTAGGGCCCTTTCTCATGAGTCATACTTACGGCTAATTATTAATCAAAACCCGGTCAAAGTACAGCCCGGCGGTGGGCCGGGCTATCTCCTTGAATTGGTTAGCTTGCCCCTATCCAACCAGCCTCCCAGTCCTTCCACACAGGGGTAAATCCTCGCCCGCGTAATACGCTGGCAACCTCAGATGCACTGCGCTCATCGCTGATCTCAAACTGATCCAGCTGAGCCGCCGGATTAACATAGCCACCGGGTTCGGTACGACTACCGGCACTCATCTGGGTGATGCCAAGTCCGAGGAGGTTATCTCTTAAGCTTGGGCTTTCCCGAGTGGACAGGCTGATCTCAAGCTGCTCATTGAACAGGCGAAAGGCGCAGATGAGCTGCACCAGGCCTCTGTCGGTTAACTGCACCTTAGGCGCGATCCCGCCGACACAGGGCCTGAGCCTGGGTAGCGAGATGCTGTAACGCGATCGCCAGAAGCGCCTTTCGAGATAATCCAGGTGATAGCCCATCAAGAGTGCGTCCATGCGCCAATCGTCGAGCCCTAATAGCACCCCAAGCCCTATCTTATCGACACCCGCCTCGGCAATCCGCTCCGGCGAGGCGAGCCGATAGCCATAATCCTGCTTGTTGCCCCTCAGGTGATGCTTACGATAGGTCTCTGGATCATAGGTTTCCTGATACAGCATCACGGCGTCCAGCCCCTTGTCGACCAAGATACGGTAGTGCTCGCCGCTCAGCGGCTGTACCTCCATGACCACATGGCTAAACTCCGCCTTCACCAGAGGTAAGACCTCGGAGAAATAGTCGATGCCGACCTTAGTCTCGTGCTCGCCGGATACCAGCAAGATGGAATCAAACCCCTGGGGCTTGATCACCGCCATCTCAGCCGCCAATTCATCGAGACTGAGTACCTTACGCTTGAGCTTGTTACTCATGGTAAAACCACAGTAGTCACACTCGTTGGCGCACAGATTAGAGAGATAGAGCGGCAGATACAGGCCGATGTTATGACCAAAGCGGCGCCGGGTTAAGGCGGCGGCTCGCTGTGCCATGGGTTCGAGATAGGCCTCGGCGGCTGGCGACAACAGCGCCAGAAGATGTCCTAAGTTGCCCTGCTCGCCCTCGATAGCCGCTTCAACCTCGGCAGCGGTGGTCGAATAGAGCGCCATGCGCAGGTTTTCGCGGGAAAGTCCGCTCAAGGTTTCCAAGAAGCTCATAGATCTACTCCGTTAAGAAGCCGGTAAGCGCCTGCTGGGGGCTGGTGCCCATCGCCCTTTGATGTACCTGGGCCAAGCCAGCCTCATAGGCCTTGCGACCCGTGGCGACGGCATCGGCAAAACAGAGCGCCATTTTGACCGGATCGCGACTGGCGGCAATGGCCGTATTAACCAGCACGGCACTCGCCCCCATCTCCATGACCGCCATCGCTTGAGAAGGAGAGCCGATGCCAGCATCCACCACAAACGGCACACTGGCCTGCTCTATGATGATCTTTAAAAAGGTCGCCGTCTCCAGGCCACGGTTTGAGCCTAAGGGGCTACCGAGTGGCATCACCGCCGCGCAGCCCACAGACTCCAGGTTACGACACAGCACAGGATCGGCATGCACATAGGGCAATACCGTAAAGCCGCGTTCACACAGCACCTTGGCGGCGTTAAAGGTCTCTATGGGATCCGGCATCAAATATTTGGGATCTGGATGGATCTCAAGCTTTATCCATGAAGTCCCCAGCACCTCACGAGCAAGCTCTGCGGCAAAAATAGCCTCCTTGGCATTACGCGCCCCCGAGGTATTGGGCAGCAGCTTGACGCCACTCTGGCGTATGGGCGCCAAGATGTCATCGAAGCCCGCCTTAAGATCGACTCGCTTCATCGCCAGGGTCACCAACTGGGAGCCACTAGCTGCCAAGGCTGCAAGCATCTGATCGGCACTAGCAAACTTACCCGTGCCGGTAAACAAGCGGGAAGAGAACTGACTATCACCTATCGTTAACATATTAACCTCCTGCCACTACGCCAAATATTTCAATGACATCATCGGCCTGACACTCAACCTCAGACCAGGTCGACTTGGGGACCACCTCGCCGCCACGCACCAGGGCGATGCTGTCCAGTGCGACCGCCTGAGCTTCTAGCATGGCTTCGAGACTCGTGCTGACGGGCACCTGAATTAGCTGTCCATTTAAACTTATGCTTATCTCATTCATCTTTTTCTCCTGACGCCGTCTCTTACGCCGAACAGACGGCGCAACCTGGATCGCGGCGAAGCTTAAGCCGCTTCATCTCACCGGTTAACCCATCGAACCTGTTCAGCAGGCCTAAGCCAGGTAAACCCAGCAATAGCTTGATTGCCAGGAGTGACTGCATCGATGCCATACTGCCCACCATAGGGCCTAGCACACCTATGGTGCTGCAACTTTCGCTCACCTTGAGCTCCTGTGGAAACAGGCAGTGATAACAGCCATGTTGCGGCGCCTCATTGAGGTCAAATGCCATCAACTGACCGGAAAAGTGCGCGGCCGAGGCCACCACAAGGCGCTTATTTAACGCCACGCAGGCGCGATTCACGCTATGACGGGTGGCGAAGTTGTCGCTACAATCGAGCACCAGATCGGCATTAAACAGCAGCGCCTGGGCATTGCTATCATCGAGCCGCACCCGTTTATCACGCACCTGGCAATCGCCCGTTTTAAGCCTGCCTGCCGCCACACTCGCCTTGTACTGACCGCAATCAGCCTGGCCAAAGAGCATCTGGCGAGGCAGGTTACTGAGCTCGACTCTGTCATCATCGATGAGGATGAGTCTGCCGACACCGGCTGCACTCAAGTATTGGGCGCATAGCTGACCCAGGCCGCCGATACCGACGATGGCCACGCTCGCCTGCATCAACTTTTGCTGACCCTGCTCGCCGACCTCGGGCAACATGATCTGCCGCGAATATTGGATAAAGGCTTTATCATCGAGCGCCATGAGCCATCTCCCACATGCTGGCGAGCTGACGATAGGCCTCACCCGGTGATTCAGCCTGAGTCACGGCCCGCACCACGGCAATCGCCTCTACGCCAGTCTGCTTAACTTGCCCCAAACGTGAAGCATCTATGCCGCCGATCGCCACTCGTGGGCAATTGGGCGCCCACACCGCAACCATATGCGCGAGATGTTTAAGCCCCTGGGGATTGGAAGGCATTGATTTGGTCGGCGTGGGAAAGATATGACCTAACGCCAGATAGGAAGAGTTAAGCTGACTTGCCAATGCCAGTTCGAATACCCCATGGCTGGAGATCCCCAGTGCTATGCCCGCCTTGGCGATCGCCTCGAGATCTGCACTACAGAGATCTTCCTGACCCAGATGGATACCGAACGCGCCATGCTTAAGCGCAAGCTGCCAGTGATCGTTGATAAACACCTGAGCATCATACGCTCGGCCCAGTGCGATAGCCTCTTTTATTAAAGCCTCTAACGCCGATTCATCAGGGGCGCCAACAGGCTTGATATCAACTAGCCCGTCATCGGCAAGTTTTATCCTCAGCTGAGCCGTACTGGCACCTGCTGCCAGTACCTGCTCCAGGGTCTCTAGCCTATCGACCACTGGGTAGACGCCTATGGGGCGTTGTAGCTTGGGAAAGTTAAGCGGCTGCTGGAAATTAGCCGGTATCTCTGCATCGACAATCAGAGGCAAGGATGTTAATCCGGCAGGCCAACCACAGCGTGCCAAGGGGCCGGCTCCTGCGCCAACGGCGCTCGCGAACCTGATGCCTTGGCTCACATAGGCCTTAGCCATCAAAATGGCATCGTGGAGCACCAGACCCTGGGCGAGAAAACTGGCGATCGCCGATGACAAGGTGCAGCCACTGCCATGATGATTTGGGTTGTCCACTCGCTCGCTACTCAGGCAAAATCCTCTATGCTGATGTATCGCCGAGGTGTGCGCCACCTCGTTGCAGACGAAGAGATCTTCAGCCCATTCGCTTTGCCAGAGTGCGCCCTTATCGCCGCCGGTAATCAGCAGATGACAGGCTAACTGGTTCGACAGCCTCTTAGCCTGGTGGAGTATCTTATCCCTCGATGTCATCTCTTCTCCCAGCAATTTGCCAAATTCGCTAAGGTTCGGAGTGATAAGGGTGAGCACTCCCCTGAAGGGCGTGAAATCCAGGGCGGCTTGCTTTAGCTTTCCTTGCTTTGGCTGCGTTGAGGATTTTCCACTTTCCTCTTGCGCTTTCCCTTGCATTTTCACTTGGGCCGCAAGCGCATCACCGCATGAGGCCACCATCACAGGATCGAGGATCACAGGGATAGGCTGACCCTCTTTTGTCCTGAGCGGCTTAATATGGATCAACAGCCAGTCGGCCACCAGATGGATCTGCCGCTGATTGGCGAGCAGCCCTATCTTTATCGCCTTGGGTGGTAAGTCGGCTAGCAGGGTATCGAGCTGAGCGAGCAAGATGGCCTCACTCACCGGCTCCACACCATTCACCGCCACAGAGTTTTGCGCGGTCACGCTGGCTATCACGCTACAGGCGTGGCAACCAAGATCCGTCATGGTCGCCAGATCCGCCTGAATGCCTGCACCGCCGCCGCTGTCTGAACCGGCAATGGTCCAGACAATAGGTTTATCAGCTGACATGGCTACACCTCTTCAACGTCAGCCAATGCCGCACTGTGATAGAGTTCGCCACCACTTTGCTTAAACTGGGCCGACATCTGCGCCATCCCCTGCTGGATATCCGCCTTGGGGTTATCACCATCGACATTCGAGGCTTCAATCTCTCTAACCTCGATAGCTTGGGCCGCCGCGTACTCGCGTACCTCTTGAGTGATCTTCATCGAGCAAAACTTGGGACCACACATGGAGCAGAAATGGGCCACCTTAGCCGACTCCTGCGGCAGGGACTCGTCATGAAACGCCCTGGCGGTGTCGGGATCCAACCCCAGGTTGTATTGATCTTCCCAGCGAAACTCGAATCTGGCCTTAGACAAGGCATTGTCACGGATCTGCGCGCCAGGATGGCCCTTGGCTACATCACCAGCATGGGCGGCGATCTTGTAGGCGATCAACCCCTGTTTCACATCTTCCTTGTTCGGCAGGCCGAGATGTTCCTTAGGCGTCACGTAACAGAGCATGGCACAACCATACCAGGCGATCATCGCCGCGCCTATGCCAGAGGTAAAGTGATCATAGCCGGGGGCGATGTCTGTGGTTTGCGGCCCCAGAGTGTAAAACGGCGCCTCGTCGCACAGCTCGAGCTGCTTATCCATGTTCTCCTTGATCAGCTGCATCGGGATATGGCCCGGCCCCTCGATAATGGTCTGCACATCATATTGCCAGGCCTTCTTCACCAGCTCGCCGAGAGTTTCCAACTCGGCAAACTGGGCCTCGTCGTTGGCATCGGCAATGGAGCCTGGACGCATGCCATCACCCAGAGACAGCGAAACATCGTAGGCGGCGCAGAGTCTGCAGATCTCATCGAAATGTTCATAAAGGAAGTTTTCCTTATGATGAGAGAGGCACCACTTGGCCATGATAGAACCGCCGCGGGAGACGATACCCGTGAGTCGCTTGGCCGTCATGGGCACATAGCGCAGCAGCACGCCCGCATGTATGGTAAAGTAATCCACCCCCTGTTCGGCCTGCTCTATCAGGGTATCTCTGAAGATCTCCCAGGTAAGGTCTTCAGCGACGCCATTGACCTTCTCCAGCGCTTGATAGATGGGTACTGTGCCTATGGGCACAGGTGAGTTACGAATGATCCACTCGCGGGTCTCGTGAATGTAGCGGCCAGTGGAGAGATCCATCACTGTATCAGCTCCCCAGCGGGTGGCCCACACCAGCTTCTCCACCTCCTCTTCGATAGACGAAGTGACAGCCGAATTGCCTATGTTGGCATTGACCTTAACCAGAAAATTACGGCCGATGATCATAGGTTCGGCCTCGGGGTGGTTGATGTTCAGCGGCAAGATAGCCCGGCCAGCCGCCAGCTCCTGACGCACGAAATCGGGGGTAATGGGCTCACCCACCTTGGCACCGAAACTCTCACCCGGCGCGCGCTGGTTAAGCACCTCTTGGGTCACACTCTCGCGGGCCATGTTTTCACGCAGGGCCACATACTCCATCTCGGGGGTGATGATGCCGCGCCGCGCATAGTGCATCTGAGTCACCACCTTGCCATCAAGGGCGCGTCTGGGCTTAGGCAGATGCTCGAACCTGAGATGATCTAAGCCTTCATCGGCCAGGCGCTGCTGGGTAAAACCTGAGCTGACTTGCTCGAGTTCCAGGGTATCGCCGCGCTCGGCGATCCACTGAGATCGCAGCTTTACCAAGCCATGACGCACATCGATATCGGCGTTAGGGTCTGAATAGGGCCCGGCACAATCATAGACGTTAATGGGCGGATTCTGCTCATAAACAGGCGCCTCGGCGGTGCCGCCGACCAGGGTATCGGACTGAAAAATCTGCCGCATGGCGACCTTAAGATCTGGCCTGCTACCGCTTAGATAAAACTTCTGAGAATTTGGGTGTTGTAGCGGCTTGAGGTTATCGATAAAGGCCTGGGCCTCTGCTCGCATTTCACGACGTGTTGACATAAGCAATCTCACTATAGGGTTAGATGAAGTTGCTTGTCTGGAGAAGTTGGCGTTGAGGGCATTGAGTCAGGCCAAATGGCCTAATTCAAAAATATGCTGGGTGTCGCTCGAATTACGCTCGCTGTTCACTCGCTGTGCAGTTAGCACGGGCTTTCGACAGGCCGATAAAAACGGCGGCGACACTAAGGTCATATCATGCTTGTTTCCTTCGCAGGGACTAACCTGATCAGGTTCAACGGATCCCGAATTAACGGTCTCAGCCTAATGGCACTCCGACAAGAGGGCCTCAGTATAGACCTAAGAGATTGAGGGTGACAACCCCCAAAACAACACAGTTAAAAACAAAATTATCGATAACAAAATAGAGTATAAAACAAACACTTAAAACACCGCAATAAGAAGAGTTATGTTTTAAGTGAAAATATATCACGCTAATTTTTCCCTTTTTGACTCACTCCCATCATGCTCAGATGCTTATCCAGCCCCTCTTTTATCGCCTGTTTCACCTCATCGATGCCACACTTGAAGGGAAAGCCCAGATTTTCCGCATGAGGGTTAATCGGCGTCGCCACACTCACCACCCGATAACAGGTATCCCCTATCTTGACGATACGATTGGGATCCAGCTTACTGTCTAAGGTGATTGCCGTCTCATACTCATTTTCCTTAGGCAGAGCCAACACCCTCATATCACCATCCATCTCACTCATGGACTTCTTCTGGGTGGCATTTGTGGCAGCACTCTGGACTAAGTTTTCCAGCTGTGCCTGCCTGTCTCTGGCCATGTAGTCACCCGTCATAGTGCTTACCGCCCCCGAATAGGCTGATGTCTGCTCACCTGCAGGGTCAAGAGCAGAGCTAAGATCTGAGTTAAGGTTAAGGCGCGGCGCATCTTCGAAAGAAAATGCCTTCTCCTCCCTATGATCATCATCAGAAGTCTCGGCTTTGGACACAGCCTGAGATGCCGTATTATCTGTGGTGTTGGGATTCGTGGATTGAGTAGTAATTGGCTCAATATCGGTTGCTCGACTCGCAGCAACCTCCTCTGCAGATAACAGCTTAATCAGCGCGGCATTGGCCTTAACGGCACCCTGCGGCGTCGGTTTCTCCTCAGTCGATGCGCCCTGGCTATTTGCATTGTCATCTAATTCGCTTTGTGTTGGGTTAGGAGGCGTTTGTGTAGAAGCATTGGCAGGCAGAGAACGAGGCTTAGACTGAGACTGAGCATGAGACCTAGCCCTCATGGCATCCAATTCTGCCTGAGTCAGCATATAGGCGCTTATGGCTTTCTTGTCCTTCGGCAAACCTTGCTGAGTTGGCCCTTCGAACTGCCAACTCAACAAGGTTAGCAGTGCAAGATGCGTGATAAGGACAGCCAAGAAGATAGCCAGATCCATCCGGCCGATTCTCGCAAGCAGGCCTTTAGCAAGGGGAGCTTCTGTCAGCTTAGCTTGCTGAATGTCGGCAGGCTCATTGACGAAATGACTGAAGGCTGACGGCGCAACATCGATATCAAGATCAACATCAAGATTAAAATTGAGGCACGGCCAGGGAGGCTGACTATCCTTAGGGAGCACTCGCAATACCAACTCATCCTTTCCTTAGGTCACTTAGCGCTTTAGAGGTGATGAGATGCGATAAGTTCCTCCAAGGATACATGGTGGACAGAGTGAGATTTAAAAGCCAATATATTCAAACACTAAAACATAGCTACACAATTTAAGCGTACATATGTACGCTAAACCATTTATTTTGTGAAAGCTTGCTGTTAGACTCGCACTAATGAGGTCTAACCAGTTTTAGAGAGTGTAATGCCACCACAAAGAATGCGGACACAAACAATGCCCCCCCAAGAGATCACCCTGGATACCCAGCCCAACTTAGGCACAATCGTCGCCCCCTATAGTCGCGCCGAAGAGCTAGCCAATGCCCTCAGTCATGGCCTGGGGGTTATTGCAGGGATCCTGGCATTGGTGTTTTCGCTACTCAAGGGATGGGACAGGCTAACCGATTTACAGCTTGGTGGATTGGCGCTCTACTGTTTGAGCATCATACTCCTGTTTCTCTGCTCTACCCTCTATCACAGCGTCTCCGCGCCCAAATTAAAACATCGACTCAAGATAGCCGATCACTGCGCCATCTATCTGCTGATCGCCGGCACCTACACTCCTTTGATGCAGATCCTGCTCGATAGTGTCGAAGCCGATGCCATTCTAGTCGCCATCTGGGCGCTGGCTCTTGGCGGTATCCTGTTCAAGACGCTGTTTATTCATCGCTTTAAGGCCTTTAGCCTGGTGCTCTATCTGGTGATGGGCTGGTTGTGTGTTATAGTGATGAAACAACTGCTGGCGGCCATGAGCCCGCTGGGTTTTCAGCTACTCTTGGCGGGCGGGATCTTCTACAGTGTCGGGGTGATCTTCTACGTGGGTAAACGCATAGCCTATAATCACGCCATCTGGCATCTGTTTGTCCTTGCCGGCGCCCTCAGTCACTTTTTATGCGTCTATCTGACAGTAATTTAATTCAGATAATCTAACTCAGCTGCACTAACTCAGGTGCGTTAACCTAGACGCTCTAATCCTAGTGCTCCAACCCTAATGCTCCGACATAAAGGCGTCAAAGGCCTCATCGAGCTGCTGCGCCGCTTGGCTCATTCCAAAGCGATTCATCAGGCTAATGATGCATTCTATGGTGCACAGCCCCTCGGACAACTGATTACGCCTCAGACGATAACGGGAAGGCTCGCACGCTTCTAGGGTCAAGCGTCTTGCCGCTTGCAGATAGGGCGTCTGGCGCACCATCTTTCTCGCTTCCTGCCAGGTGGCATCGAGAATGATCACCTGTCCTCCGCCCTGCATCCCACACTGGTTAGCCTGGTTCTGCTGAGCCACAAATGCCTCTGCCAGAAGTTGCACGGACGAGTCAGCCTCGTCCACACTCTGCCCATTATCTGCCTGATCAAGGTTAGGTTCCTTGGGAAACAGCAACAGGGCATCACCCGACTCGCAGGCTTGTTTCAGCGCCTCATCGGGCGCAATCCGAGACCAGCGCACGCGGCAACAAAGTTCGGGAAAAGCGGCTAACGCCAACTGGCCAGTGTTACTGGGGCGATCGTATTCCCGCTCGTGTGTTAGTAAGACAAACTTCACCCTTTCCCCTTCACTCTGTTATTTTTCACCCAGTTTTCCCTTCACGCTGTTTCTCTTTTCCCGTCTTCCTTTCACCCAAGCTCTTCCCTGGCGTTTTTATCCATGGGGCATACTCAGCTATCATTCGGTGAAAAGCCTTGATGAAAAACCTTGATGAAAGGCGCTCTGCCCTTAGGTGAAAGCACCCTACCTAAAACAGAATAATGAAAGTAAAATGCAAGCGGTGAGTATACCTCAAAGTGCTATGACAAGAACCATAACAAGCACCATGACAAGCACCATAACTGAGTAACACCAAGGCGCTCAGTGGAAAGACTGTCAGTGGATAGACTCTCGGTGGAAAAACACTCAGTAGAGAGGCAAACAGTGGAGAGGCAAACAGAGCACAGCTCCAAAGGCACTCGGCACTAACGAAAATCTTGCGAGCTTGACTCAAAATCATTCACCATTCCAGATAGGTCATCCAGCCTGCCGGCAATAACATGTGATACACCAGATTGCGTCTCAAGTACGCCGGTTACCTTTAAAATTTTTGATGTTAGAAATGGCTGACGCTGCGCCCTGGCCGTGGCGCTCCAGACGATCACATTGATGTTGCCCGTCTCATCTTCCAGTGTCACGAAGGTGACGCCCGAGGCGGTTCCCGGACGCTGACGTCCCACTACCACTCCAGCCACGCGAACCAGCTGCCCGTGACGACAACCTGATAGCTCTGCGGCGCGCAGACAGCCTTTAAATGGCATCTGCTTCCTGAGCTGTGCCATCACATGGCGCCCCAGGCTGAGTCCCAGGTGGCGATAATCACTCTGCATGGCCGCCATCTCGCTGGGAGGCGCCAACACCACCTGGCTAGAAGCTGGCGGCAGTTCATCAAACAGCGGCAAGTTCGGCTGATAGGCACTGAGTTGCCAGCGTGCCTGATACCTGTGTCCAGCCAGGCTCAACAGTGCATCGGCGCTGGCCAACAGGGTCAGACAGCCCTGAGACAGACCTATCTCATAGAGCTGCTCGACTCGCTTAAAGCCCCCCTCTGGGCGCGCCTGAATCAGCACCTTGATATCCTCATACCTCAGGCCTTTTACCTGGCGAAAGCCTAGGCGGATCGCCGGTTCTTCGCCTTCTTGCAGGCTCACCAGACTATTCTCCCAGTCGCTGTGATTAACACATACCGGCAACACCATGACATGGTGACGCAACACATCCTGGATCAGCTGCGACGGGCTGTAAAACC
The DNA here is from genome assembly GCF_022398425.1 of Shewanella sp. Isolate7. Lineage (NCBI taxonomy): Bacteria > Pseudomonadati > Pseudomonadota > Gammaproteobacteria > Alteromonadales > Shewanellaceae > Shewanella > Shewanella sp. Isolate7. The sequence continues at coordinate 30,430 of NZ_JAKEVJ010000022.1, forward strand.
CCATGGGTTGACTGTTGAGTAAGGCGCAGCAGAAGGCCGCCGGATAATGATACTTAAGATAGGCCGACACATAGGCCAGCAGGGCGAAGCTGGCCGAATGGGACTCGGGAAAGCCGTACTCGCCGAAGCCCTTGATCTGCCGGTAAATCTGCTCGGCAAATGTTTGACTGTAGCCGCGCGCCGCCATCCCCTTAAGCAACTTTTCCTCAAACTTATCCAACTCACCGGTGCGTTTCCAGCTTGCCATCGCCCGGCGCAGCTGATCCGCCTCACCGCCGCTAAAACCGGCAGCCACCATGGCCAGCTGGATCACCTGCTCCTGAAAGATAGGCACGCCCATGGTGCGAGATAACACGGACTCGACCGCCGGGCTAGGATACTCCACCGCTTCCAGGCCATCCCTTCGTCTCAAGTAGGGATGCACCATATCCCCCTGGATTGGTCCTGGCCTGACGATGGCGATCTGCACCACGAGGTCGTAATAGCAGGCAGGCTTAAGCCTTGGCAGCATGACGCTCTGGGCCCGCGACTCGACCTGAAACACGCCTATGCTGTCGCCCTTCTGCAGCATACGATAGACCTCGGCCTCCTCCCAGACCACATCGCCCATGGAAAAACCTTTCTCGGGTCGACTCAACAAGGCAAAGGTCTTGCGGATCGCCGTCAACATACCCAGCGCCAGGATATCTACCTTGAGCAGCCCCAGGGTCTCTAGATCATCTTTATCCCACTGGATCACTGTGCGCTCCGCCATGGCCGCATTTTCAATGGGCACCAACTCAGACAAGGGGCCCGCCGAGATGATAAAACCGCCTACGTGCTGCGACAGGTGACGGGGAAAGCCGATCAGCGTCTGCACCAGGGGCAGCAACATGCGTCCGCGCCCCGAGTCTGGCAGCATGGCGGCCAGCTGAGTCGTCCAGTGATGCTTGGGATCCCGACGATCTATGCGCTTAATCATCAGGGCGATCTGCTCGGCATCTATCCCCAGCGCCTTGCCCACATCGCCCATGGCACTCTTGAAGCGGTAGCAGATCACCGCCGCGGCAAGCGCGGTACGCTCACGGCCATATTTGCGGTAGATATACTGGATCACCTCCTCGCGCCGCTCATGCTCGAAGTCCACGTCGATATCCGGCGGCTCGTTACGCTCCTTAGAGATAAAGCGTTCGAACAACATGTTGATCTTAGTGGGATCCACCTCGGTGATCCCCAGGCAGTAACAGACCACAGAGTTCGCCGCCGAGCCCCGCCCCTGATAGAGGATCTGCTGGGATTTGGCGAAACAGACGATGTCATAGATGGTGAGAAAGAAATACTCATAGGCCATCGCCACAATCAATTGCAGCTCCTTCTCATATTGCATCTTCACCTTAGCGGGCACCCCGGCCGGAAAACGCCGTTTGGCCCCTTCCCGCACCGCCTGCGCCAGATACTCACTGGCCTGCATGCCCGCTGGCACCACCTCCGCCGGGTACTCATATTTGAGTTCATCCAGGGAGAAATGACAGCGACGGGCCAGCGTCAGGGCGTTATCGATCCACGCCTGAGGGTAGCGTTTACGCTGCGCCGCTATTGACTTAAGGCTGGCTTCGGCGTTGATGGAGCATAGGGCCGCACCGCTGTCGAGATCCCGCCCATGGGCGATACAGGTCAAGATATCGAGCAGCGGCTGACGCTCCGCCTCATGCATGCGCACGCCACCGGCCGCCACACAGGGGATGGCCTGGGCCTGACTCAGCCATTGCCATTGCTGTAGGTTAAGTGCCTCTCCCGGCAGCAAGAGTCGCTCCATCAAGAGATGCAGACGTCCCGAAAAGGCTGAAACCAGCCGTGAGGCTATGCCTCCGATGTGCTCACGATAGCGAGATAACATATCCGGCTCTGCGCTCGCTCCCCCACTGCCTTGCCTAAACTGCGCCAGGGTCGGTGGCCGCCACAACAGCAGGCTCTGCTGCTGAGCCAGGATAGCCTCTAGGCTCACCCTATACTCGCCCTTACCCTGACTCCGTCTGGCCTGAGTGATCAGGGCGCTGATCTCGCCATAGGCCAGACGACTGGGCGCCAGCAGCACAAACAGCCCCTCATCGAGATGAAACTCGGCGCCCAAGATCAACTTTAGATCGCAGCGCTTAGCCGCCTCATGGGCCTTGACCACTCCGGCAAAAGAACATTCGTCGGTCAACGCCAGCGCCTGATAGCCCAGGCGCTTGGCCTGCTCCACCAGCTCATGGGGGTGAGAGGCCCCCCGCAAAAAGCTGTAGTTGGAGAGAGCGTGTAATTCGGCATACTGTGGCTCAATGTACTGTGACTCCGTGTGCTGTGACTGGGTGTACTTTGATTGGGTATGCTGTGATTGGGTGCGCATTAGCCAAACCATCCCTGCAGAAATAAGCCCTCACGCGTGCGAAACACCCAGCAGAGTCCGCCATGATGTCGACGGGCAAGATAATAATCCCGCGGCGGACTCGCCGACCAGGGGCTATGCAGCCGCTCCGGCCCCTTGAGCAGGCTCACCGACTCCTGCGCAATTGGCTCAGGCTGACGCAGTAACCAATTGGGCCGAATGCGGCCGTCACACAGGCCATGAAACAGATCCGTAAACAAGGTCGCCTCCTCGCTCAGCGCACGGGTCTTCCCCTGATAGCTGGCCCTAGGCTCGGCGCACAGGTTACTCCCTGAGACCATGGCATCCTGACTCGCCCCCTTGCGCCCTTGGACACCCAAACGGTTTTGAGAAAGGCTACGGCTCTGCCAGCTCTGCTCCGGCAGATGATGACTGTGATTCTCAAGTCCCTTGACCTTGTCTGCCCCTAAACGCGCCTCAAGCAGGGATAACAGACGCATGCTGGCATCGCTCTTCCCCTCCTTCTGCCACCAATGGGGTGTCTGCACCGACAGTGCCACCAGCGTATCGGCCTGAATCGCTAGGCTAGTCACCGGCGCCTCCAGGGTAAGACGCTCCAGTTGCACGCGGCAAAGCTTCAGCAGGGCGTCGGCCCTATGTTCGGCGAAGGGGTAACGGATCTCACAGCGCAGCGGGGCTAGATTCAGATCGCGAAACACTAAGGTTAATGACAGCGCCAGCACCGCCTGTTGACGCTGTACAAGATAGGCCGATAGCGTCCCTAGCATACGCCCAAGGGGAAAGGCCAAGCCTTCGAGGTGACTCACCTCATAGAGCAAGGCCAGCTTGTGGCGATAACACTCTGGCACCTGATAAAACTCATGCACCTGGGGTAGCTGACCTTTGAGGCAAGCCAGTAGGGTCAGCACGGTCTCGCCAAAACGCTCACCAAGCTCCTTGAGCGGCAAGGTAAGCAGCGCCTTAACCTGGGTCAGCCCCATATTCTCAAAGGCCTGCAACACATGTTGCGGCAATGGCAAGACTGAAACCGGCAATGACGCGATTTGGGCGAGAGTGATCTGGATAAGCTCCTCTTGTGATAGCTCCTCCTGTGATAGCCCCTCCTGACCATAGGCCTGGTGCGCGAATACCTCTGGGGCTATTTTTTCAATCTCTGCGCCTTGGGGATAGGCAGACGCGACTGACATGTCCTGCGGCTCATGGTCTTGCAGTAATCGCGTATTCTCTTGTGACAACCGCTCATTCTTTTGTGATAACGGCTCATTCTTTTGTGACAACGGCCAATAGTCATCTGATGGCTCATCGGCCTGCCTGAACATAGGCCGGTATCTGGCCCCCAGCTGAGCCAGCAGTGCATTCTCCCCCAGGGCAAACTGGCACTCTAGCCCATAACCCTGGGCTGTCTTATGATACTGGCTGATGAGTCTCTCCAGGCCGCCGAAAACCTTCGCCATCGAGCCGACCTCCAGCAGCAAGGTGTCTGTCAGGCCCGGCGACTCATTAGGTTTCTTCTGTCTAGCCTGCTCGAACGGGCAGACGGGCGGCACGACCCTGGCGCTGTAACCATAGCTCCACTGGCACAGCCAATGGCTGGCCTCCTGGCTCAAAGAGGGCTCATAGGCTAATAACTGCAGCGATGGACTCAGCGCCTGGGCGGTCGCCAGACTCAGACCCGTCTCGACCCCCAGCTTAGCCGCGGCACTTGAGGCGATAAGGATCTGACTGGACTGACGCTCGAAGAGAGCCAGCTCGCTGTCGCGTGGCAAACCTTGATGGTAGCCTTGATACTGAAGTAACCAGTGAGGGAAATAGACCGCAAGCCACAGCATCTAAGCACTCCAGGGGCCTTGCAAGACTTGGGCGCTCTCCTGAGGCTTATCCAGCTTCCTATCCAGCTCATCCTCCCATTTCTTCTGTCCCCTCTCTGTAGCCACATCGAGCATCAGGCTCTGAGCCAATAGCTCGGGCAAAAGCGATAAGGAAAAGCGCGGCGCCGGCCAACCACCACGGCGCTTTAAAATATCTACCTGGGTCTCGAGCGGCCTATCTGTTCCTGCCTCGGTGTTAGCCTGCAAGGCAATCCGCAGCGGCACGGGATGGGCCTGCTCCTTCATCTTATCCGGCAGATAACAGAGACACAGACTCTCGCCCTTCTCGCAGGCAAGCTGCAAGCGCCTGGCCTGACTGACACTGAGCTCCTTAAGCCAACATAAGACCAGAGGCGAGACCCCGCTAGTTAAGATCTGCTCCAGCGCCCATAGCTGCTCCTTCACCGCCTGGGTGTCGACCCACAAGAGGCGGCTGATATCTATCCCCTGCATAGCTAACGCTTGGGGATAAGGCACATGAGGCGGCGCCACCAGACTCACCAGCCCGGTACCACAACCTTCGGTCGATGCGTTAGGAATAAGGCGGCGCATCAGCGGCAGTACAAGGCTCAGCTCGCCAATCCCCTCGCTGGCAGAGAAGATCTCGCATAGCCCCTGATTAGGCCAGCCTCCCAGCCCTAGATGGCGATTAAGCTCGGGATAACCGCTATCCTGCCCCTCTTGCTGGAGATGATAGGCGTCGCCGCGCCAAAGATCCGCGCGCTGGAGTAAACGTTCAAGTTGAAAATCTGCCAAGGCCATGATGCACCCGCTCTCATTCGATTCGCTTAAGGGATGGCTGAGTTGTGAGCCCTGAGTTGTTAGGCTTGAGTTGTTAACACTAAGATGCCAAGAGCTAATCGTGACTCAATCATGATCTAGTCACGACTGAACCGCGACTTATACCGCAGCTGGACCGTAACAGAGCCACGACATAAATCAGGCATCTTTCCCAGGCAGCCCTAACCCTGCTTACCTTAAACATGGAAATCGAAACAATACTGTATATAAATACAGTATACTTATAAATGGGCAGATCGCAAGCCCGAAAACGGGTGCTCGTTTGAGATCCTTCCACTGCTTGACGGCGTCAGCCGCACTCTCACCCTAGCCTCTGTCTCATCCGCAGCCTTAAGCAAGAGGGCAAGCTAGCCACTGATTTCTTAATCAAGGGAAGAAAATAGATGCTTAACGACAATCCGTTGCAGCAGCTCATTGAAGTCAAGGAGCGGGACTCACACCGTGCAGGCACAAAAAAACCACCCTAAGGTGGTTTTATCGGTTATCGGCGTCGATCAACGGTATTTCTTGACCTTCTTGAGCGCGATCTGCTGCTTCAGCGGTGACAGATGCTCGATAAAGACCTTGCCGTCGAGATGATCCATCTCGTGTTGCAGCACGATAGCCAGGAAATCATCGCTCTCTATTTCAAAGGCCTCACCCTGACGGTTGAGCGCCTTGACCTTCACCTTCTCGAAACGGGTCACCTTGGCGCGATAGCCAGGAATAGAGAGACAGCCTTCTTCGCCGACAATCTCACCCGAACGCTCGACGAACTCGGGATTGATCACCACCATGGGCTGATCGCGCTCCTCAGACAGATCGATCACTAAGATAGCGTGTTCACTGCCCACCTGGGTGGCGGCTAGCCCTATGCCATCGTCTGTGTGGTACATGGTTTCGATCAGATCATCGATAAAACCTTGCACGGCGGCAATGTCTTCTACGGGCTTGGCCTTACGTTTCAGGCGCTCATCAGGAATGGTCAATATATCGAGTACAGGCATAGTCTCAGGTTCTGGTTAATCAAATTTGGCATATAAAGTGGCGCCATTATGACCTAAATCACATTAAAGGCAACCGCAATTGATGCTTCCTCGCCACCTCAACAGCCCGCCGACTTGTATTTCATTGCCCAAGCCGATAGCATGATAAGATAAATGTATACAATATACGAGAATAAGAATGTCAAACCCTACACGTACCCCCTTGCCCAGCACCTTCTATGTGGCCAATACCATGGAGATCTTCGAGCGACTCGCCTGGTATGGCTTCTTTACCCTCTCCTCCCTCTACATGACCTCTCCCGCCCACCAAGGCGGACTGGGCTTTAGCGAGCAGGAGCGTGGCCTGTTGCAGGGAATGATCCCCTTCTTTCTCTATCTGTTTCCTGTGCTGACCGGCGCTCTCGCCGACCGTTACGGTTACCGCAAGATGTTTCTCGTCGCCTACGCCATCATGTGCCCCAGTTATTTTCTGCTGGGTCAGGTAAGTAGCTTTAGCAGCTTCTTCATTGCCTTCATGGGGGTCGCCATCGGCGCAGCCTGCTTTAAACCTGTGGTGACAGGCACTGTGGCGCGTACCACAGATCATACCAACCGCGGCCTGGGTTTTGGCATCTTCTATATGATGGTGAACGTGGGTGGTTTCCTCGGCCCTTTCATCGCCGGCTATGTACGCGCCATCAGCTGGGACTGGGTCTTCATCATGTCGGCAATCTGGATCGGCATAAATTTCATTCCGGCTCTCTTCTTCTATCACGAGCCGACCGATCCTCACCAGCAGCGGGGCAAGTCACTGTCTCAGGTATTCAGGGACATTCAAGAGGTGCTGGGCAACGCTCGTTTCGCCCTGCTGTTTTTCGGCACCTTAGTGATCTTGCTCTCCTACGGCGCCAAGTGGATCAGCGGCGAGCAGTGCCTGACCATCCACCTGGTGTGGTTTAGCCTGCATATGATCTGGAATGCCCTCGCCAAATCTGACAAGCAACAGCCCTGGTATAGACAGAAGATCGCCCTTGGCAACAAGCCCTTCGTGATCTACCTGCTTATCCTCTCCGGCTTCTGGATGGTTTACCAACAGATCTTCATCACCCTGCCCATCTATATTCGCGATTTTGTCGATACCTCGGACCTAGTCGCCATGCTCGCCCCCTGGCCCGGACTGCTCGACTTCTTCGCCCCCGTGGATATCACGCTGCTCGGTGACGAACTGCTTGGCGCGGCAAAGGCCTATGGCGCCGGTAGCCTGAGCCTATCAGACGCCTATTTCGATCTGGTGCATGCCAAGGTGATGATCCCAAGAGAAGAACTCGGGGCAGCCTTAGGGACTATCGCCCAAGCGCCAGAGCTCGTCAGTCAATATGCCCAGCAGTTTGCCCTGCAGTATCGCCAGATAAACCCCGAGTACCTTATCGGGCTCAATTTTCTCTCTATCGTGCTGATGCAGGTGATGGTGAGCCGCATCGCCGAACGATTCAGTCCGCTGCCAGTTTTGGTGGCTGGCACCCTGATTCTAGGGCTAGGCACGGCGCTGGGGGGCCTCGCCCACGGCATACTCATGGGCGGCGCCATGGTACTCACCTCCATCTTGGTATTCTCCATCGGCGAGATGGTGGCCTCACCTAAGAGCCAGGAATATGTAGCCAGCTTTGCCCCGCAGGATAAGAAGGCGATGTTTATGGGTTACTACTTTGTCTCATCGGCCATCGGCTTCTTGCTGGCCGGCCCGTTATCTGGCTACCTCTACGCCGAGGTCGCCAAGGGCGCAAACCAGCCCGCCTTAATGTGGTACATCATAGGCGGATTCGGTCTGCTGGCCGCCATAGGGCTGGTGCTGTTTCATCGTATCGGTGCCAAACAGGCATTGTCGCCGGCGCAGCCTAATGCCTTAAGCGCACAGAGCTAGTCGACAGATGCCAGTTAAAAAAAGCTAGTCGAAAACGCCTGTAAAAAAGGTGAGATTTATCCTGGTATTAGCAAGCAGGCAATAAACCGATGATCAAGCAACAGACAGGTCAAAGCCCCATCGACCTGTCTGTCATCCCACTCCGTCCATACTCAAGCCATACTCAAGCCAATACCTGCGACGGTTAAACCTTCCAGCCTTCACTTCACTCATCCCGTTATCCTTAGAAATTATCTAGAAACTGGTTTACTATCAGAACATAGCCAATGCACCTGCAAACACTTGGCAAGACACATTCAACTCAGGCTAATACCAATCACAGTAAGTATTTGATCAGAAATAGCGCAGGAAAAACGCTTGAGAACAAAGCAAGATTTTTAGATAAGTAGTTATTCTACAATTAAAAATATTAATGCAGTTATCGAGCGTTTTAACAAGCTAGAATGATCAATTATTTATTACGATTGGTATAACTAGCATTACCATGACGATGAGATGCCTTAGGGCCAGAACGGAGACAGCGTGAATCAGACACAGTTATCGCCCATGGCCAAGATATGGCATGTGGTTGCCCTGATCCCCGAGGGGCATGTCAGCTCCTATGGCAAGATAGCCGATCTCGCCGGCCTGCCAGGGCGGGCACGCTATGTCTCTCGCGCCCTCAAGATGGCGCCCGATACGCTAGCACTCCCCTGGCATCGAGTGATCAACAGCCAGGGCAAAATCGCCTTTCCCGAGACCAGCCCCCATTTTATCGAGCAGATGCAGAGATTAAGAAGTGAAGCGATAGAAGTGAACCGAGGTCGGGTAAAGCTGTCCAAGTATGAGTGGCAGCCGGATCTGGCGACCCTAGTGTTTGCATTACCCTTTTAATTTATCGTGACCGGGAGAAGGCCTTGTCGATATTCAAATCCGCACTCATGGTTTCATCTTTCTGTGCCATTGCCTTAAGCGCGCAGGCCGATGAATCCCCCTTGACCCCGCACACGGCGGAGTATCAGGTGAACTATGGCAGCATAGAACTGGGCAAGGCACGCTATCAACTGCCAGCCCCCCAAGACAACCTGTACCAATACCGTTTCGACAGCGATGTCAGCCTGCTGATGCTATGGGATAAGCGCACCGTCATCAGCACCTTCAGCGAAGAGGGTGGACAGCTGGTGCCCATGCGTTATATCCATAACCGCAGCGGTACAGGCTCAGACTATCAGGAGCAGTCGGCCTATGTGCTCGATCAGCAACTGGTGCACAGCCGCTACAAGGATGAAAGGGCTAAGTTTCCCTATACGCAGGATCTCTTCGACCCCCTGATGGTACAACTGCAGTTTAGGCTCGATATCATGAAGGGCAGCGACAAGCTGCATTACAAGATGCTCAAGAGCGGCGAGATCGATGAATATGACTTCAAGGTGGTCAGTAAGGAGCGCATGGTGCTCCCGAGCGGCACCTATGAGACGGTCAAGATAGAAGTGGTGCGTGACAACGATAAGCGCCAAACTTTTTTCTGGATGTCCCCCAAGCTCGGCTACCTGCCCGTCAGGCTCACCCACTTCGAGAAAGGCAGCAAACAGCTGGATATCCAGCTGCTGAATTATCACTACAGCGAGCCGATCATGGCGCAAACCGAGAAACAAACCACGGAGCAGCCAAAAGTCGCGGCCGATACGCCGCCCCAGACTCCGCCAAAGTCATAGCCAGGGTCATAGCAAGAGTCAATTATCGCAAAGCTTGCGCGAGCAGCATAAAAGAAGGGGCCTAGGCCCCTTCTTTTATTAAACACCTAGCCGACTAGTCGTCGGTCTCTTGGCTTAAGACAATTTCGCCCCGGGCAAACAGCTTCCACTCTCCCGGCTTTAAAATGTGCCAATCTTCATTATCGGTCAGCGGCCTAGTGGCGATAACGGTCACGATATCGTTAGGCGTGGTCTCCTTATCGAAATCGATCACCACATCGGTATCGATAAGCTTGGCCTTGCCAAAGGGGGCTCGGCGGGTAATGTGGCACAGGTTGTTACTGCAATAACTCATCAGATGCTCACCATCGCTTAAGATCATGTTAAACACCCCGAGGGCACGGATCTCATCGGCCAAGGTGGCGATAAACCGATACACGGGCAGCAGATCCGCTGGCGCCTCATCGCCAAAGCGCTCGACCACCTTCTCTAAAATCCAGCAAAACGCCAGCTCGCTATCGGTATCGCCGACTGGCTGGTAGCGTTTCACGGCAAATTTTTGCTGATAATCGCTCAGCTGACCATTATGGGCATAGGTCCAATAACGTCCCCACAATTCGCGGGTAAAGGGATGGGTATTTTCCAGCGACACACAGCCGCGGTTCGCCTGACGAATATGGCTCACCACCACTTCACTCTTAATGGGGTAGGACTTGATCAACTGCGCCACATGAGACTGACTGCTGGGGGTAGCATCCTTAAAGGTACGACTCCCCTTACCCTCATAGAAGGTGATCCCCCAACCATCGACGTGTGGCCCCGTGACGCCACCACGCTCTGCCAGCCCGGTAAAACTAAATACGATATCCGTGGGCACATTGGCACTCATGGCCAGCAACTCACACATAAAAAGACACCTTCACTCTAAAATTGCTTATCTTGATTAATTCTAACGACTTGACCCAATTTGTGGAATCCTCGCCTCAACAAAAAAGTTAAACAATTGTTTGAAAAATGCTTGTATAAAACCCGCCATAGGGTTAGATTTTATGCGACACAGGTCTGACCAGCATCTATAATTGTGATTATGGTCATATAAAAAATGCTGACATCGAGCAGCTTTCGGTCGCTATTTAAGGAGAATTACCGTGACTAGCTTACTTTGGATTTTTGTGATGCTCTTTGCATTAGGCGCCTTAGCCTACCTTAGAGTATCCCTGCTGACCTCGACCATCATCGCGGCTATCGTGATGGCGCTGGGTACAGCAACCGCAAGCATTTCCCCTCTTGCCTGGCTGGTCTTTTTGGCCATCGCCCTTCCCATCAATATAGGTGCCTTCAGAAAAAGCGTGATCACCCGTCCGCTACTGAAACTCTATAAAGGAATCATGCCGGAGATGTCTTCCACCGAGAAAGAAGCGATCGAAGCCGGTACCACCTGGTGGGAAGCGGATCTCTTTGCCGGTAAGCCCAACTGGAAGAAGCTTCACAACTACCCTGTCGCCCGCCTGACTGCCGAAGAGCAGGCATTTATCGAAGGCCCGGTAGAGGAAGTGTGTAAGATGCTCAACCAGCATCAGGTTTCTCACCAACTCGGCGATCTGCCAGAGTCTATCTGGCAATACCTCAAAGACAACGGCTTCTTCGCCATGATCATCAAGAAGAAATATGGTGGCCTGGAATTCTCTGCCTATGCCCAGTCTCGCGTACTACAAAAGCTGGCGGGCGTTAGCAGCGAGCTGGCATCTACCGTGGGCGTACCCAACTCACTAGGTCCTGGCGAGCTGCTACAACACTACGGCACCCCGGCGCAGCAAGATCATTATCTGCCTCGCCTGGCCAAAGGCCTGGAAGTCCCCTGTTTTGCCCTTACCAGCCCGGAAGCGGGTTCGGATGCAGGCGCGATTCCCGACTTTGGTATCGTCTGTAAAGGCCAATGGCAAGGCGAAGAAGTGCTGGGCATGAAGCTTACCTGGAACAAGCGTTATATCACCCTGGCGCCGATCGCTACCGTGCTGGGTCTGGCCTTTAAGCTGCAAGATCCCGACAAGCTACTGGGCGACAAGGAAGAGCTCGGCATCACCTGCGCCCTGATCCCAACGGATGTGCCAGGTGTCGAAACCGGTCGTCGTCACTTCCCGCTGAACTGTATGTTCCAAAATGGTCCGACGCGCGGAAACGAAGTGTTTGTGCCACTGGATTTCATCATCGGCGGTCCAGAGATGGCCGGTCAGGGCTGGCGCATGCTGGTCGAGTGCCTCTCGGTTGGACGCGGCATCACCCTGCCCTCCAACTCTGCAGGTGGCATCAAGACCGCAGCCGTGGCCACTGGTGCCTACGCCCGCATTCGTCGTCAATTCAAGCTGCCTATCGGTAAGCTGGAGGGGATCGAAGAGCCAATGGCACGTATCGGCGGTAACGCCTACCTGATGGACGCTGTCACCACGCTGACGACCACAGGTATCGATCTTGGCGAGAAGCCTTCAGTGATCTCAGCCATCGTCAAGTATCACCTGACCGACAGAATGCAGAAATGTGTCATCGACGCCATGGACATTCACGGCGGTAAGGGTGTGTGTCTAGGTGAAAACAACTACCTGGGCCGCGGCTATCAGGCGGCACCTATCGCCATTACCGTTGAAGGCGCGAACATCCTGACCCGCTCGATGATCATCTATGGTCAAGGGGCCATTCGTTGCCATCCTTATGTCTTAGCCGAGATGGAAGCGGCGTTTGATCCGGACCTTAATAAGTCACTGAACGATTTTGACTCTGCCCTCTTTGGTCATATCGGCTTCACCACCAGCAACCTGGTGCGCAGCTTCTGGCTAGGCCTGACCTCGAGCTACTTCTCAAATAGCCCATACAAGGACAAGACCAAGCGTTACTATCAGCACATGAACCGTTTCAGCGCCAACCTGGCACTGCTATCGGATCTAGCCATGGCGACCCTTGGCGGTGGACTCAAGCGTAAAGAGCGTGTCTCGGCGCGTCTGGGGGATCTGCTAAGTCAGCTCTATCTGGCTTCTGCCACCCTGAAGCGTTATCAGGACGAAGGCCGCCAGAGTGAAGACCTCGCGCTGGTTCAGTGGGCCGTAGAAGATGCCCTCTACAAGCTGCAAGACTCGCTAGACGATCTGCTGAACAACTTCCCAATGGGGCTGGGCCGTGTACTGAGAGTCATCCTCTTCCCATTTGGTCGTCCAATTAAGCGTCCAAGCGACGTGCTGGACCATAAGGTGGCCAAGATAATGCAAACCCCTTGTGCTAGCCGTGATCGTCTGGGTAAGGGGCAATTCTGGACTCCATCGCCTTTCAATGCTGTGGGGATTCAGGAGCAGACCTTTAAAGATATTCTGGCCTGTGAGCCATTGCACGATAAGATCTGCAAGGCGACCGGTAAGCGTCACCCCTTCATGTGGCTGGATAAACTCGCCGCCGAAGGTAAGGCGCTGGGGATCTTAAGCGATGAGGAAGTGGCACTGCTTGAACGCGCCGAGATAGGCCGCATGAAGTCAATCAACGTCGATGACTTCGCCCCAGAAGAGCTTAGAGCCCAGACCCTGAGCGATGAGGCGCAAAATCAAGCGGCCTGAACTAAAGCCGATTAGATAGGCGTCATCAAACCACAAAAAAGGAGGCTAATGCCTCCTTTTTTATTTTCCGCTCGTGAGCTTTAAAAAATTATACCAATCACAGTAAGTATGTGATCAGAGAAAGCGCTTGAGAACGAAGCAGGATTTTTAGATAAGTCGTTATTCTAAAATTAAAAATACTAATACGGTCATCGAGCGTTTTAACAAGCTAGCATGATCAATTATTTGTTACGCTTGGTATTAGCCGGTCGCTTTCTCATTGGCTGTCTGCGATGCCTTTTGGCTTTCCGCACTCATGCCGGCCTCCTTTGTCTGTTCCTTACCGACAGTAGCATCGCTGCTCGATTCGCCCTCTCTACTGCCTCGTTCATCGCCGCTTTGTTCACTGCGGCTTTGTTCACTGCAGCTTTGATCGATTGTCGCCTTCTTCTCGTCGGCCAGCTGCGCCTCATTCAGGGCCTCTTCCGATAACAGGCTGATCAGCTCGATGCCCACAGGCAGATCATCAACCGCCTCTGTAATTAATTTTACCTTACCCTCTTGCAGATAAATCAGTGGCAAGGCGCCTTCACCATAACGCTGCTTAAAATCGGCGAAGGTGAAGTTCTCCGTCAGGCTGGTGCTCTTAATCTTACCGCCCTTTGCCATGGTGCTGGCGAGCCTGGCGTAGGTAACATTGTCGCCAAACAGGCACAAACGTTTAAGGTAGGCCTCTGACAGCTGATGACGGGCGCTGTTGCCCTCACCACTCCCAAGGCCAAACACCTTATTCTTGCCAAGAATATCCTGAAAATGAAAGGTCACTAAGGGGTTAAGTTGACGATAGGGAGACAACACAAGTAGTCGGCCGACCCCCGTCATATCGAGCGCGTTATCGGCATGCTCTGAGGCAGGATTACCAAAATAGACGGGGATATTGTCCATGCGCGACAAGCGTATGTTGTCCCAGTTATTATCCGCCAGTACTACCTGGACATTCTTCTGCAGCAGCACCTTAGCCAGCTCCCTAGCAAACTGGGAGGCGCCGAATATAAGCAGCCCCTGAGCAGACCCAGCCTTTACCCCGAGAAATCTCGCCCAGGCGCCTGCCGTGAGACTCTGGGTAACGACCGTCCCTATGATGATCAGAAACACCAGGGGGACGATTTTATCGGCACCGGCCACCCCGAGACGTTCAAGCTTGATGGCAAACAGAGACGATACTGCCGCGGCGACGATCCCCCTCGGCGCCACCCAACTTAAAAACCATTTATCGGCTCTGGGCAGCGAAGTACCAAAGGCGCAGCACCAGACACTCAGGGGCCTGGCAATAAACATCACCACCAGCAAAAGCGCCAAACCCTGCCAGCCCAACTGCATCAGAGCGGCAGAATCTAACCTGGCCGCCAACAAGATGAAGAGGCCCGAGATAAAGAGTACCGTCAGCGTCTCTTTAAACTCCACTATCTCACCAATATCGACGCCGCGCATGTTCGCCAGCCAGATCCCCATCACGGTAACGGTCAGCAGGCCCGACTCCTCCTGTAGCAGGTTTGAAACCACAAAGGCGCCCAACATGATGGTGAGTACCGCCGTATTCTTAAGATAATGAGGCACCCAGGCACGACGCAACATCACGCCTATGCCGTAGCCAAACAGTGCGCCGAGCCCCAGGCCAACCCCAAGCATGGAAAACAGCGATAGCAGCACATGACTCGCAGGCTCGGCCGCGACCGTAAGGTACTCAAACACCAGGACCGCGAGCAAGGCACCAATGGGATCGATCACTATCCCCTCCCAGCGCAGTATGCTCGCCAGTTGCGACTTGGGCTTGATGCTGCGCAGCATAGGCACGATCACAGTTGGCCCAGTCACCACCACCAAGGCACCAAACAACATGGCCAGCTGCCAGGAAAAATCCATGATGAAATGGGTCGCAACACCGATACACAACCAGGTGACTAAGGTGCCGAGCGACACCAGGTGGGTCACCATGCGACCATGTTCGCGGATCTCGGAGAAGTTAAGTGTCAGCGCCCCCTCAAACAAGATAACCGCCACCCCGAGTGAGATAACAGGAAACAGCAGATCGCCGAATATGGCATCGGGATCTAGCACGTTAAAAACCGGTCCAACTAACAATCCGCACAGCAACAGAGGAAGTATTGCCGGTAATCGCAGTCGCCAGCCAAGCCACTGACATACAATTGACAAGATCCCCACTAGCCCCAACATGGCCGTGATCTGTTCTACCATTCTCGTTATCCCTTACATGTCTATGATAAAGAAGCGCCTGCAATTAGCATGAGTATAATCAATTCACTCTATGACACCCCATGATTTGCAAGATAACACTGTCAGCTCAAATGTATAGCGCAAGCGTTAGGTGAGAATAGCGACAAGAAGACAGTACTGATGAGTTAGCGCATGATTTGTAGTGGCATAGTGAATTTGGCCACCTGAATAGACGAAGTGATAGACTCACTTCCAGAGAAAAGGTGGTAGAAATGAAGAACACAAGACCGACATTCAGTGCAGAGTTCAAATTAGAAGCTGCGCAGCTGGTAACGAAACAGGGATACAGCATAACTGAGGCTGCAAACGCGATGGGCGTGAGTCATTCAGCCATGCGTAAATGGGTAAACCAGCTTCGACAGGAGAAGCAAGGCGTATCCCCCAAAGGCGCACCGCTCACCCCCGAACAACAGCGGATCCGTGAGCTGGAGAAGAAAATCCGCCGCATTGAAGAAGAGAACACCATNGAACACAAGACCGACATTCAGTGCAGAGTTCAAATTAGAAGCTGCGCAGCTGGTAACGAAACAGGGATACAGCATAACTGAGGCTGCAARCGCGATGGGCGTSAGTMATTCAGCCATGCGTAAATGGGTAAACCAGCTTCGACAGGAGAAGCAAGGCGTATCCCCCAAAGGCGCACCGCTCACCCCCGAACAACAGCGGATCCGTGAGCTGGAGAAGAAAATCCGCCGCATTGAAGAAGAGAACACCATTTTAAAAAAGGCTACGGCTCTCTTGATGTCAGACTCACTGAACAGTTCTCGTTAGTCGAGAAACTCAGGAAGAGCCATAGCGTAAAGCGGATTTGTTCAGTATTTAGTATTCACCGCAGCAGTTACAAGTATGTATCCGTCCGGAGAACTGCACCTAGCCGAGTTTTGCATTCCAGGGTAGCAAGTGTTCTAGACACTCGGGCTTAAGTGACAACTGCTCAAGGCAGTACATCAAGTAATCGAAGGGCGTCAACCCATTCGCCTTGGCGGTTTCGATCACACTGTACAGTATGGCACTCGCGTTCGCACCATTGGCCGTATTGGCAAATAGCCAGTTCTTCCGCCCAATGACGAACGGTTTTATCGCTCTCTCGGCGCGA
>NZ_JAKEVJ010000220.1:0-500 GCF_022398425.1 Shewanella sp. Isolate7
GATACTCCGATGAACCTCTTTCCCCACGTTCCCTTTTAGGATCCTATATCTATACTTTGGAGTCCAAACTATGTGATATTGGCACCTGTAGAAAACATGCGACGCTGACTCGTATCTGCTCATGCTATTTACCTCTCTTTATTTGCTGGTTACAAACAAAGTCAGTATTTAGCATGAGCAACCTTCAGGCATAGCCTAAATCGGACGTTCACCACCTCCATAGGAGGTGGTTTTAGAATGACAATAAAACCGCCATCAACATCGAGTATTTAAAAGCCAGCATTCGGGCGAAGGTAGAACACCCGTTTCGGATCATCAAATGTCAGTTCGGCTTTATCAAAGCACGCTATAAAGGGCTGACGAAAAATGACTCACAGTTAGCCATGCTATTCACCTTGGCGAACCTGTTTAAAGTAGACCAGATGTTACGACGACAGCCAAGATCTGTCTGAAATCCGGGAACAGCCTGGAATTAGGTCGAAATTCGGCGTAAAACGGCA
>NZ_JAKEVJ010000023.1:0-56912 GCF_022398425.1 Shewanella sp. Isolate7
AAGATGTCATTTACTGATACAAAAAGAGTTTCGGTGATTAGCGCAGTCCGGTAGCGCATCTGGTTTGGGACCAGAGGGTCAGAGGTTCGAATCCTCTATCACCGACCAATCATAGATAAGCCCCTCGAGCGATCGAGGGGCTTTTTCTTTGCCTGTCTTTTGTAAATAATACCAATCGTAATAAATAATTGATCATTCTAGCTTGTTAAAACGCTCGATAACTGTATTAGTATTTTTAATTGTAGAATAACTACTTATCTAAAAATCCTGCTTTGTTCTCAAGCGTTTTTCCTGCGCTATTTCTGATCACATGTTTACTGTGATTGGTATAACGCATAGAAACGAAAAAGGCTCACCTAGGTGAGCCTTTTCTATATCTGCTAGCGCCTAAATCTGCTTGGCGTAACTTGTCTTAATAGTCAGTAACCTTGGAGCCGTCCTGGGAAGCCCTTTAGCGCGCCAGTTTTCTGATGAGACGATAGAGCAGAAAAATCAGGACACCGCCGATCACCCCAACCAGGTGGGCCTCGGTGGCGACCCTGGCATCGATAAGCTTAGTGATCTGATCAGTGGCGCCGTAATACTGCTCGTAGGCAACCTTAAAGCAGACGCCGGCAAACAGCAGGTAGCCCGAGCGGATCTTCATCTGAATATCTTTGAGGGCACCATAGGCAAACAGGCCATGAAGCATGCCGCTGAGGCCCACATAACCGCCTAAGGTTGGGAAAAACCAGTAGAGTCCTAATCCTTGCAGCAGACAGAGCAGGGCAAACAGCAGGGAAAAATTGGCCGCGCGGTAGTGGTTTTCGTGCAGAAAACTGATCACCCAGAGCCCGGCAAGGTTCATCAATAGGTGCCAGTGATTGGTATGCAGCAGATTGCCTGTCACTAGGCGCCACCACTCTCCATGGGCAATGGCGCTGCGTCTAAAGGCAAGCGTAGCGTCTAGATGGAGAAAATAGAGCAGGCTGCAGAGTATAGTGATCCCAAGCACCACGCCGTAAGGGCTGGCACGCGAAGTCAGCCGACCTAACATTTGCCATCCAGTTCGGCCATGACACCGACTTTATCATCCAGGTAGTCCGCCAGCCCCTTGGCCCTAAGCAGACACGCGGGGCAGGTGCCACAGCCGCTGCCGACGATGCCATTGTAACAGGTGAGGGTCTGGTCTCTGACTAGCTCCAGGCTATGGTACTTGTCGGCCAGTGCCCAGGTCTGAGCCTTATTGAGCCACATTAGCGGGGTGATTAGTTTAAGCTCGCGATCCATTCCCTGCTCCAATGCCGACTGCATCGCCTTGATGAACTGGTCGCGGCAATCGGGATAACCAGAGAAGTCGGTCTCGCACACGCCAGTTATCACGGCTTCGGCGCCCAATTGATAGGCGTAGATCCCGGCTAAGGTCAGAAACAGTATGTTACGGCCTGGCACAAAGGTGTTGGGCAGGCCGTTGTCCATCAATTCGTTGGAGACAGGAATAGCATCTCGGGTGAGGGCGGAGATCGCCAGCTCGTTCAGCACAGTCACGTCCAATATCTTGTGGCTGGCAACCTTGAGTTCCTTGGCCAACTTGGCGGCGGTGGCGATCTCTTCGCTATGGCGTTGACCATAATCGAAAGTAACGGCGTGCACCTCATCGTATTGATTCAGGGCTTGAATTAAACAGGTGGTGGAATCTTGTCCGCCACTAAACACGACAACAGCTTTAGACATTTAATCTGTCCGGATAGAAAATTTGCCGATAGTTTAACTGACCGTGGAGACCTTGCAAATTTTCTTGTCGCTATTGCCATTCCCGGTGGTCAATTTGGTGAAACCTTGGGGAATTAATGGGGTTATACTTGCTTGTAGGGGCAAAATCTTCTATAAAAGCCGCCCGCATGTGACGAGGTTAAAGATGAAGTATCCGGTTAATGAAGTTTTTGAAACCATCCAGGGTGAAGGTGTGTACACTGGTGTGCCGGCGATCTTCGTCCGTCTGCAGGGCTGCCCTGTGGGGTGTTCCTGGTGCGATACCAAACATACTTGGGAAACCTTAGCCGAGAATCGCGTCTCCCCCGAGCAAGTGATCCAGGTGGACGGCACCATTGGCCGCTGGGCCGAATTGGATGCCCGTGAGTTGCTGATGCACTTTAAGGTGCAGGGCTTCAGCGCTAAACATGTGGTGATCACTGGCGGCGAGCCCTGTATCTATGATCTTTTCGCCTTGACCCAGGCCTATGCCGATGCGGGCATGCAGTGTCAAATCGAGACAAGTGGTACCTTCGACGTGTTGGTCGATCCCCGCGCCTGGGTAACGGTATCGCCTAAGATCAACATGAAGGGTGGTTACAAGGTGCTAGAGCAGGCACTGGAGCGCGCCGATGAGATCAAACACCCAGTCGCCAAGGCCTCGCATATTGAGGAGCTGGATGAGCTGCTTAAAGGCATAGACACCCTGGGCAAGACCATCTGCCTGCAGCCTATTAGTCAGAAGCCTAGAGCCACCGAGCTGGCGATGAAGGTCTGCATCGAGCGTAATTGGCGCCTCTCTATTCAGACCCACAAATATTTAAATATCGATTAGCTGGTAGTAACAGATAAAAAACGGCGCATTGGCGCCGTTTTTTGTTTATACCAATCACAGTAAATATGCGATCAGAAATAGCGCAGGAAAAACGCTTGAGAACAAAGCAGGATTTTTAGATAAGTAGTTATTCTACAATTAAAAATACTAATATAGTTATCGAGCGTTTTAACAAGCTAGCATGATCAATTATTTATTACGATTGCTATTAGCTCACGTCGAGCCTATTCATCCCAGTTCTTGGACTAAAAACGCTGCGCGTTATTCCAAGTGTCCCGTCTGATTAAAGGCCGTTAGCTTGGCCTGATACTGGCTGATGTCACCAATATGTTGTGCTACCCACTCACTGTCGTAGTAGGTGTCTAGGTAGCGCTCACCCGAGTCACACAGCAAGGTGACGATGGAGCCGCTCTGGCCGTTGGCGTGCATCTCGCTTGCAAGTTGCAGCGCGCCATAGAGGTTAGTGCCTGTTGAGGGACCCGCCTTGCGACCAATCAGCGCCTCTAACCAATAGATGGTGGCGATCGACGCGCTGTCGTCAATCTTGACCATATGATCGACCACCCCTGGAATGAAGGAGGGCTCGGCCCTGGGTCGCCCTATGCCTTCGATGCGACTGGCACCGGCGCAGCTGATGCTGGCATCACCGCTGTGGTAGTAGTCGTAGAATACCGAGTTTTCCGGGTCCACCACACATAACTTTGTCTTGGCGCATTGATAGCGAATATAGCGGCCTATGGTGGCCGAGGTGCCGCCCGTGCCTGGGCTCATCACTATCCAACTGGGAACGGGATGTGGTTCTCGCTGCATCTGCTCGAAGATGGAGTTGGCGATGTTGTTGTTACCGCGCCAGTCGGTTGCCCGCTCGGCGTAGGTGAATTGGTCCATATAGTGACCCGACAGCTCGTCGGCCAGTCGCTGTGATTCGGCGTATATCTCACTCGAATGGTCGACGAAGTGGCAACGGCCGCCATAGAACTCTATCTGTTGTATCTTCTTCTTGGCGGTAGAGGCGGGCATGACTGCAATAAAGGGTAGGCCAAGCAGACGCGCGAAATAGGCCTCGGATACGGCTGTGCTGCCCGAGGAGGATTCTATGATGGGCGTATCTTGGGTGATCCAACCGTTACACAGGGCGTAGAGAAACAGGGATCTTGCCAGACGGTGCTTAAGGCTGCCGGTGGGATGGGTGCTTTCATCTTTTAGGTAGATATCGATGCCGGGCAGCATAGGCAGTTCCAGCTTGATCAGATGGGTGTCTGCACTGCGTTGATAGTCTGCCTCGATCTTGGCGATGGCCTGGTTGACCCAAGATTGATTCATTGTGGCTCCTGAGGTTATCGAGCGGATAGTCGTTATAGCTTAACGAAATAAATTATAACGAAAAGGAAAATCGAAAATAAATGCGACGGATAACAGGGAGTGCTGGCCGTGAGGGAAAATCTTGGGACGCTGAAAGAATGATCCGCTAATTAATAGACTAAGCAATAGTCATCGAATCAGTGCATTAACTAAAGCATTAACTAAAGCATTAACTAAGGGAGTAACATCATCTAAATGATGACAATGATGAAGCGAAGTTTTGAAATTAGGAACTAAATGATGCACAGATAATGCGAGAGAAAAAATGGTGGAGGGAGAAGGATTCGAACCTTCGAAGGCTGAGCCGTCAGATTTACAGTCTGATCCCTTTGGCCACTCGGGAACCCCTCCATATTTTTTGGTACAGCAGCACAAGGTAATAATGAGATAAAGATGGTGGAGGGAGAAGGATTCGAACCTTCGAAGGCTGAGCCGTCAGATTTACAGTCTGATCCCTTTGGCCACTCGGGAACCCCTCCACGAGTATCTCTTTATTACATTGTAGGCAAATGGTGGAGGGAGAAGGATTCGAACCTTCGAAGGCTGAGCCGTCAGATTTACAGTCTGATCCCTTTGGCCACTCGGGAACCCCTCCTCAATTGCGGCGGAAATAGTAGTCAGAATCCTTGGCGCTGTAAAGTCCCAATTTAAAATAATTGCTAAAGTTATGGCGTAAGCGGTCGATTAAATAGCAACGAGCTGTTTTATTGATGTTTTTTTATGCGAACTAGTCAGTTGATCATCAACGAGAATCAATTAGGGACCCGACTCAACCAGGCGATAGTCGATCATCGCCGGGGAGAATTTGGTCTGCTGCTGGCCATGTTGTCAAACGATGCCAGAGATATGGCGCAGTTTCATCTGGATCAGGCGCCAAACGATGTTGAGACAAAACTCAAGCGTCAATTTGAGTTACCCGAGCCACAGGCGCTGACTAGCGCACTGCATCTGGGTGAAGACAGAGACAATAGCGAGCAGTTTCACCAGGCAGGGCTAAGCGGCTTTCATCTGCAGCAATATCTGAGTCCCGAACCTTTAGTCCACAGAGGACGGGATCCGCTGGCGATGCAAGAGGTGCTGGCTAACTGCGATCCCATTACTCTGGCGCGTTTTCACAATGAACTCGATGCCGACGCACCTAGTTTGGAATTACCGCATTTTGCCGAGCAGATCGTCAGGCAACGTGCGTTAGGAGACATTTTGGCTTAGTTTTAAGTGCGGTAGCTCGGCTTTTGCTATATATAGCTATGAGCATTTTCAGTTAAAAGGTTAAGGGTCAAAATGAAAAAGATTCAAGAGGGTCAATCAGAGTTGGTAAACGATACCTGTAACGATTGTGGTAGCTATGCCGATATCGGCGCCGTGATCGATGAGTTTGATACCGTACTGACTCTGGTACGTGATGGAGAGAACGCCCAAAGTGAGTTGCAAGCCATGGCACAGGCGGCTAAGCAGCGTTTCGAGGGGGTTGAGAGTGAGATCAAGGCAGTAGAAGGTGGCCAGGAGCTGCGCCTCACTTTTGGCTACAGCGCCGAGAAGATGATTTTCCAACTCGAACATGGTCTCTAGCGGCGCCATCGAGATTAGCTTGCTAATTAGCGAGTTATTCGTGTAATGTGCAAAAATTGAACATTTAATAATAACAATAACATCTATGTTGTTACCGCCTTTGGTGGTTTTTACCTCGGTAACCTTTTATCGGCAGAAGGTTATCGGCAGTAGGATTTTATGACCAAGCGCCAATTTCAACATCTGCTTGAAACCATAGTCAATTCAACGCAAAAACAAGAAGGTCTGTTTAAAGAGACGGCCGAGCTTGCCTGCGATCTGCTCAATCAGTCCCTCGAGGTGGACAACATAGGTGTTTGTCTGTTTTCTGGCAGCCAGGCTTGTGAGCTCATCGCTCATACAAGTTTGCAAGGCCAGACTTCACGCCCCGCGCAATCCCTATGTCCTAATTATTTCGATCAGCTCAAACGCAGTCGCACCATAGACGTAATCGACGTCGAAAATGATGGCCGTATCGCCGAATTAGTCGATTACCTCAATGAAAATCGGGTGGTCTCGCATCTTGATGTGGCAATTCGTATCAATGGACACCTAGAAGGGGTGCTCTATCTCGAATCGGGTCAGCTCCATGAATGGCCAGAGAGCGAGAGCCATATCGTTTCCCAGGTCGCCGATCAGCTGGCATTGACCCTGGCGACGCAACGAGCTTACGACACAGACGAGCGCCTGAGCCTGTTTTTAAAGGCTATCGAACAGTCGGAGCAGATCAGCATGGTGGTCAACCTGGCCACAGATAAGATTGAATATGTTAATGGCGCACATCATGCCATCTCAGGTGTGCCAAAGCAGCAGATCTTGGGGAAACCCTTAGCTTGTCTGGATTTCTTTAAGCAGTCGCCGGTCCAGGCCGACGCCGTGCTGGCCCAAGTCAAGCTGGGTAAGATCGCCAAGGGAAATACCCAGTTGACCCGTCGAGATGGTGAGAGTTACTGGCTTCGTTATCGGGTTCGCCCCTTTACCACCCCAAGGGGCAATCACTACGCCCTAGTGACCGCGGAAGATTGTTCAGAAGAGTTGGTGCAGCAGAATGAACTCGAGCGTTTGGCTTGGCGCTGCTCGCTAACCGGCCTCTACAACCGTAGCTATTTCAATCGCGCATTGGAAAAGACACGCAGTGGCCACCTGATGCTGATCGATCTCAGGGGCTTTAAGCGCTTCAACGATACCTACGGCCATGAGAAGGGCGATAGCCTGCTGATCGAGGTGGCACGCCGCATCAAACACTTTGCCAGCGTCAAGAAGGCGGAGCTGATGGCCCGTGTGGGCAGCGATGAGTTTGCCTTGGTGCTTGAGGGTATCGAGGATGAGCAGAGCCTGGACTACGCCATCAAGCGTCTCTATCACCAGTTAAATCTGCCTGTCCAGGTGGGCGCCGAATCTTTCGAGGCTAAACCTGCACTGTCGGTCGTCGAGATAAACGCGCTAGAGGCAGGTTTTTCGGCGCTCACCTGCGCCGATATTGCGGTGCAGTATGCCAAGAAGAAGCAGGGGAGTGCGATACAGATCTTTAATCATGCCTTGTTAAAGTCGTTCAAAGAAGATGCTCAGATTGAGCGGGATCTGCAGGCGGCGCTAAAGAATCGTGAGTTTGAGCTCTATTATCAACCCCTGAAAGATCTCGGCCGTCAGGCCTATATTGGCGCCGAGGCGCTGATCCGCTGGCATCATCCCAAGAAGGGGGTTCTCTATCCCGGCGCCTTTATCGATATCGCCGAGCAGACCGGTATGATCGCGGCCATAGGCGAATGGGTGTTAGAGGCGGCGTGTCGCCAGCTTAACCTGTGGCAGCACCATAACATTAACCTCTCCATGCATGTGAATGTCTCTGCGCGCCAGTTTTTCAGTACTCAGCTCTATGATCAGGTGTGGCAACTGGTGACTCGTTATCGTATTCGGCCCAACACCCTGATTTTGGAGATCACCGAGACCGAGCTGATGGAAGATGTGGTCTATGCGACCCATCTGTGCAAGGAGTTGGCCGAGTTAGGGGTAGGGCTGGCCATCGACGATTTTGGCACGGGTTACAGCTCGATGCGTTATTTGAAGCAGTTCCCCATCTCCAAGTTGAAGATAGACAGATCTTTCATCTCAGATCTCAGTGTCAGCCGTGAGAGTCGCGAGATCATCAGTGCCATCATTGCCATGGCCAAGGCGCTCAATCTATCGCTGACAGCCGAGGGGGTCGAGACCGCCGAGCAGGAATCTTTCCTGTCGGCGTTAAGCTGCCATCAGGCGCAAGGTTTCCTCTATAGCCCGGCGCTGCGAGAAGCCGAGTTCAGCCAATTCCTTCGAGCCAATACAGAGAGACCGCTGCATTAATCTGGCCGCAATAGTCGGTCAGCATTGATAGGCAGGCGCAAGCTTTTGAGATGTTAGATAAATAGCCGCGAGTCTGTGAGATTGCTTGCCTATTGACGTGTCTAATGGCTCTGCCTGATAGCCCAGTCTAATGGCCCAGTCTGATAGCTAAATGACCTTCTTAGATGAGTTTCCCAGCAGTATTGGTTTTCTACGCTGCCTTACTATTTAAGACAGCATTGCTTAAACTTCTTACCACTCTGACAGACGCAGGGATCGTTGCGTTTAGGGTATTTGGGCAAGAGTTGCTCACCCTGGGTGTACCACCAGCGACCATCCTGTTTAACAAAGTCTGAGATCTCATGAATTGCATCCAGTCCATCTTCAGCCCGATACCAGGCGTGAAACTCAACCATTCCCTTATTCTGTTCGCTGCTACTCTTGTTGACGCTGAGCGCCAGCCAGTGAGTATGATTCTCCTGGTCGAGGATCTGCACGCTCAGGCCGTTAAGATAGTCGTGATGATGGGTATCGATAAGATACTGATGGCGTTTGAGCACAAACGCCGAATAGCGGCTGCGCATCAAGGATTCAGGATCCGGCGGGATGCTGCCGAGATGATAAGGTTCACAACACTCTTTGTAACTTAGCGGCTTATCTTTTACCGACCTGCCACAGGGGCAAGGGAGGGAGGGATTAGTCATGTTTGCTGCTTGACTCGCTCAGGGTCGAAAACTGGCGACCATAATAGAGGTTAGGTAAGGGCTTGGCACTATAGTAAAACGACGGCTCAGAGCGATTGTTGGTATCTACCGTAAGGTACCATTTGCCGTCCGTCTTCTTCTTGGAGACGATCACAAACTTGCCGGCAAACTCACTTACCGGTTCTTCGGTTTCTTTAGGCGGGTAGAAACGGATCAGATAGTAGCCCACGTCGGTAGCCTGTTGCTTGTCCAGTTGACGCTCGACCACGCGAAAATCCACTTCTATCTGTGCATTCTTGTGTTTAATCTTGCCAAAGAAACTCTTGTAGAGCGCGATAATATTATCCCGCCCCATGGTGATCTCTTTATTCTGCTGTTCTGGGATGTAGCAGGCGTTTTCTGCATAAATATCTTGAATAACAGACTCATCGAGCTGTTCAAACGCGACGCTGAACTGCTTATAGAATTGATTTAAGGCGTCATTGTCATTCTTCTTGGCAAAGGCTTGGAAATTGAGAGCACAGAGCCCCAAGATAAGGACAAATTTGAAGAGTTTCATTTAGCTATACGCTGCTGCTAATACTAGGGTCACTATAATCCATCGCTTTTTGATGCGAAAGATTTAGTTCTTAACAAATTGTGTCTCCGGCGCCGGACGTTGTTTTTTTCTGCAATTAAACGGTTGTCCGCTTAACTCCTAGTCTTTCCCGCTACCATAGGTGATGTTGTTGAGCCGGTGTTGAGCCTTCCATGATGCTGTCTTGTTTTCTATAAGGCTCCTGGTGATTTTTGAGACGCTTAGTCTGCCATGGGTTATAGGAGGCTTGAGTTTTTGTGAGCCTAAACGGATACTTTTACCTGACTGGGATGCGACGCTTTACCCATGAGAAGCATTTCAGCCAGAGTGACCGTATAGTCGCGATGGATAGTCGTGATAAATAGTCATGATGGGATAGGAGCGGTGGGATAGGCGTGATGGATAGTTGTGGCAGATTGAGTAACAGGTTCGCCTGCACCAAAGTGATCACGCCGGTGTAGTTAAAGGCAGGAGTGGAGGAGATAGGCATGAGTGAAGATGACAGCGCTTTATTTCTCGCTTCTATGCAAGGTGTTAAGCCGTTAAAGGCAAATAATGCGGTCGCCCCGAGCCAAGGCGGGACGAGTCCGGAGGGGCAAAGACGCCACCAAGAGGCGCTGCGGCGCTTGGAGCTGGAGAAACTATCGCTCGAGTTGGATGATATCACCCCATTGGCGCCACAAGCCGTGGTGAGCGTTAAAAGCCAGGGGGTGCAGGGACAGGTGTTTAAGCTGTTTCGCCAGGGAAAGTATGAGATACAGGCCGATCTGGACTTAACCGGCTTGAGCTTAGCCAAGGCCAGAGAACTGCTTTATGATTTTGTTACCAATAGTCAGAGCTCTGGGCTGAGAAACCTCATCGTCATTCACGGTACGGGTGTGAATAGCCAGCCGATTCCGGCAAAGCTTAAATCTTATGTCAGCGCCTGGTTGGCCGAGATAGAGGGAGTACAGGCCTTTCACAGTGCGCCGCCTGCCTGGGGCGGTGCTGGTGCCATGATGGTGATGTTGGCCAAATCGGCCCAAGATAAGTTAGATACCGCAGAGCAGCATCACAAGGGCACTCATAGATGGGCCTAGTAATGAGAACGCCTTGAGTTGAGCTAACACTTATCGCTGGTCGACGATGGTTGTTTTAATCAGGCCCTAGTAAGCGCCGAAAAAAAACCACCTCCTATGGAGGTGGTGAACGTCCGATTTAGGCTATGCCTGAAGGTTGCTCATGCTAAATACTGACTTTGTTTGTAACCAGCAAATAAAGAGAGGTAAATAGCATGAGCAGATACGAGTCAGCGTCGCATGTTTTCTACAGGTGCCAATATCACATAGTTTGGACTCCAAAGTATAGATATAGGATCCTAAGGAAGGTGCGAATAAGTCCCGTACTTGCTCTGCGTGTGCTTAAAGTGGATAGATGCAAGGCACAGTTTGCAGCGAATGGCCCTAGTCCTTCGCAAGAACTGTAACGCAGCAAATACCGCTGTAAGCCTCGCCCTGCGGGGCTTTGATAGCAACACCATTTCGGCGTTATTCAACTTCAGCAGGCCTCGGCATGCCCTCAGTTGAATGCCTTGAACTGTCGCTGCTATCAAAGCCAGAGCTGTGCGNGAAGGTTGCTCATGCTAAATACTGACTTTGGTTGTAACCAGCAAATAAAGAGAGGTAAATAGCATGAGCAGATACGAGTCAGCGTCGCATGTTTTCTACAGGTGCCAATATCACATAGTTTGGACTCCAAAGTATAGATATAGGATCCTAAGGAAGGTGCGAATAAGTCCCGTACTTGCTCTGCGTGTGCTTAAAGTGGATAGATGCAAGGCACAGTTTGCAGCGAATGGCCCTAGTCCTTCGCAAGAACTGTAACGCAGCAAATACCGCTGTAAGCCTCGCCCTGCGGGGCTTTGATAGCAACACCATTTCGGCGTTATTCAACTTCAGCAGGCCTCGGCATGCCCTCAGTTGAATGCCTTGAACTGTCGCTGCTATCAAAGCCAGAGCTGTGCGACGACTTGTTCGCACCTTCCCTAACTCAAGAGCCGAAACGAGCACTCATTCTGCGTCTAGCCGAGAAACTCATCCAGCTCATCGACCACCCTGGGCTTACTGTAGAGATAGCCCTGGGCCTGGTCACATCCCGCCGCCTCCAGGAAGGCCGCCTGCTCAGGCGTCTCGACCCCCTCGGCTATGATGCAGAGATTTAGCGCATGACCGAGGGCGATCACCGCCTTGGCAATCGCCGTGTTGTTACTGTCTCTGGGAATATCGCGAATGAAAGACTGATCTATCTTCAACTTATGTATGGGCAGGCGTTTCAGATAGTTTAGCGATGAATAGCCGGTACCAAAGTCATCCACCGACAGCTCTACGCCGAGCTCGCCCAGCTGTTTGAGCACCTCGATCACCGCCAGAGGGTCAGACATCATGCAGCTCTCGGTCACCTCGAGCTCCAGATACTCGGGCGGCAAGCCCATCTCGTCGAGCACCTGTTTGACCTGAGTGAAAAACTGCTTCTGTTGCAACTGAGGCCCGGCCACATTCACCGATATCCGCCCGAAGGTTTTCCCTTCGGCCAGCCAGGATGCGCCCTGAGCGGCCGCCTGTTTCAGCACCCACAGGCCTATCTCATTGATCAGGCCAATATTTTCCGCCACAGGGATGAACACCGCAGGCGAGATCACCCCGAGTTGCGGGTCTTCCCAACGCAGCAGCGCCTCGAAGCCGACGCATTGGCCAGTGCCCAATGCCAGCTTAGGCTGATACACCAGATAGAAGGCATCCTTGCTGATGGCATCGTGCAGGGCGCTCTGCAACTTAAGGTGCTCTACCGACGCCAGGGTCAGGGACTGGGTATAGAAGGCATAGTTGTTGCGGCCATTGGCCTTAGCCCTGTGCATGGCGGTATCGGCGTTGCGCAGCAGGGTATCGCCGCTATCACCGTCGCCGGGATAGATGGCCACCCCCATGCTGGCGGTCAGGCGCACACTGCCTTCATCATCCAGCAGGAAAGGCGCATCGAAGGCCTCGCGCAACCGACTCACCATGAGGGAGACACTATCGTCACTCTCCACATGGGGCAGCACGGCGATAAACTCGTCGCTACCTAGCCTGGCCAAGGTGGCTTCCTCACCCAGCTTCTGCTCCAGGCGCCTGGACACCACCATTAGGATGGCATCGCCGGTCACATGACCATAGCTATCGTTAATATGTTTAAACAGATCCACGTCGATGAAGATCAGCGCCAGTTGCGTCTCTTCACGGGCCGCGTGGCGCAGTTCCTGTTCCAGGTTGGCCGACAGCATCAGGCGGTTGGGCAGCTTGGTCAGTGGATCGTGATACACCAGCCTTGCCATCTCCTTCTCGCTCTGCTTCTGCGCCGAGATATCGGCGAACACGGCGACGAAATAGCGCACCTGATGGTCGTCGCCATACATGGAGCTGATGGTCAGCTGCTCGGGATAGATGGCGCCACTCTTGCGCCGGTTCCAGATCTCGCCATGCCACTTGCCATTGGTTAGCAAGGATTGCCACAGGCGTTCGAAGAAGGCCTTGTCGTGGCGGCCAGAATTCAAGATGCGTGGGTTCTCGCCCAGCACCTCTTCACGGCTGTAGCCGGTGATCTCGGTAAAGGCACCATGAACCTCGACGATATTGCCGTTAGCGTCGGTGATCACCACGCCTTCCACCGAGTTCTCGAAGATGTTGGCCGCCAGTTCCAGCTGTTCTTGGGCTGCCTTATGGGAGGTGATGTTACGGGAGATGCCGATCACCCCCTCTAGGATGCCATCGGATGAGACGACGGGGACCTTAGTGGTCTCAAGCCAGGAGTTGGACTGGTCGATATCTTTAGCCTCGCACTCGGCGGCCGTCACCTGCACGCCGCGTACGATAGACTCATAATCCCCCTGCACAAACTCTTCGGCCACCTCGGGGGAGAAGATCTCATGGTCGGTGCGATTAAGCAGCTCCTCCCGACTTCTTCCCCAGGCCACCTCGACACTGTGATTGATCAGTACATAGCGCCCCGCAACATCCTTCATCCATACATGCTCAGGCAGGCTATCGATAAAGAGCTGCAGGTCCACATTAGGTGTCTCTGACGGGGCTATTTGCAGCAACTGCTGGCGATGGTCCTGGTATAGGTTAGCCAGCCCATATTGCATTGACTGGCAGGTCAGTTTGACTAAGACGTCTAGCTGCTTGTCATGATGAGGTTGTTCTTTGGGCACCAGACACAGGGCGCCGAAGAGGGCCTGAGACGGCCAGAAGAGCGGATGCAGCACTATGCCGCCGACTCTTACCGGCTCTCGAGTACGATGGGGATGTTCGATATAGTCGCGAAACAGGGTGAGTCCCTGAGCGCAGAGCTGATGCACACTCTGGCGATGTGCCTCTGTGTCTCTGCACAGGCTGAGCATAGGTGCCAGGCCATCGGTCGCGGTTAAGGCCAGCAAAAAAAGACTGCCGTCAAATGCCAGGGCTAGGGTCTCTAGCGCTTCCTGCCAATCTTGCAATGCATCATCTGGAATCTTGATATCTATCACTATCCTTCTCCGAGAGTGACCGTGAACAAGGGCCTGTTTATCTTTCGCGTTCATTTTTGCAGTATTCTGTATCGCTTTTATACAAGGCAGAGCGATTGTAATGTGGTGTGCTACATCAATGAGCGATAACGCAGTAGAAAAATGATACAGACGCTGCCCGCAGGGTTCGTCTTGAGCACGTTCAACGCTTTGTTACTCGGCTTTTATATAGAACAACTATACTTCAAGCCTCATGCCGCGATTTGAACGTGCTCAATTAGAACAAAAATTGTTCTCAAAAGGTCAACAGGCCCTAGCACTCTCCCATCTTCCCTTCGCTATTTGCAAGCATATCGCCTATTCATGCTAATAGACACCCACAAACGCTAGAAAATTAACCCTAAATTAACAAAAGTATACGAGCCGCGACAAAAAGTGGCTCGTGGAGAAACTTAAGCCATCTTACACTAAAAATAGGATAGATTATCAGTGATTTAATCTAAAACTTCTGTTCGGATGGTTATTTAGCCTCCAATCGATAGCGATAAAAAAACCAGCCCTGAGGCTGGTTTTTAGTGTGGCGTAATGGCTTATCCCTGAGGACGCATTGCCGGGAAGAGGATCACGTCGCGAATGGTGTGAGTGTTGGTAAACAACATCACCAGACGATCGATACCTATACCCTGGCCCGCAGTCGGTGGCAGACCGTGCTCCAGCGCCGTGATGTAGTCGGCGTCGTAGAACATGGCTTCGTCATCACCCGCGTCTTTGGCATCAACCTGTGCCTTGAAGCGCTTGTCCTGATCTTCCGCGTCGTTGAGCTCGCTGAAGCCGTTGGCCACTTCACGGCCACCGATGAAGAACTCGAAACGGTCGGTAATGAAGTGGTTTTCATCGTTACGACGTGCCAGCGGCGAGATATCTGCCGGGTAACCTGTGATGAACGTCGGCTGCATCAGCTGAGGCTCGGCGGTTTCGCCGAAGATCTCTTCCAGCAGTTGACCACAGGTCCAGAACTTCTCGATCGTCATGCCCAGGCTCTTAGCCAGGTTACGCATAAACTCTACGTCTTTAACCTCTTCATAGGTCATCGACTGAATGGTCTCGTTGTCTGGGTTGTACTTCTTGATCGCGTCCAGCATGCTCAGACGCTCATAAGGGCCACCGAAGTCTATGGTGTGCTCACCGTATGGCAGCTTGGTATCACCCAGCAGATCTTTGGCGATTGAAGAGAGCATCTCTTCGGTCAGATCCATCAGATCCTTGTAGTCGGCATAGGCCATATAGAATTCCATCATAGTGAATTCTGGGTTATGGCGTGGCGACAGGCCTTCGTTACGGAAGTTACGGTTGATCTCAAATACACGCTCGAAACCACCAACCACCAGGCGCTTGAGGTAAAGCTCAGGCGCGATACGCAGATACATCTCGATATCCAGCGCGTTGTGGTGGGTAATGAAAGGACGCGCCGAGGCACCACCAGGGATGCTGTGCATCATAGGGGTTTCCACTTCCATGAACTCTTTGCTCACCATGAAGTTACGGATGGCGGTAACCACCTTAGAGCGCATGATGAAGGCCGCACGTGACTCTTCGTTCACGATGAGGTCTACATAACGCTGGCGGTAGCGGGTCTCCTGGTCGGTCAGACCGTGGAACTTCTCTGGCAGTGGACGCAGCGCCTTGGTCAACAGCTGGTACTCTTCCATGTTGACATAGAGATCGCCCTTACCCGACAGGTGCAGCTGGCCAGTTACGCCTATGATGTCGCCGATATCCAGCCCTTGATACTTGGCCTTAAGATCTTTCTGCACATCTTTACCGGCGTAAGCCTGGATGCGACCGCTCACGTCCTGGATCACCAGGAAGGGACCACGCTTGGCCATGATACGACCGGCGATAGAGCGCTGGACCTTCATCCCTTCCAGCTCTTCCTTGCTGTATTGACCATATTCGGCCTGAATATCTGCAGCCTTATGTTTTCGATCGAAGTTGTTCGGGTGACCGTTAGCAGGGCAAGAAACGCGAACGTGATCTAACTTGGCACGGCGCTCTGCAATTAACTTGTTTTCGTCTTGAGTTTGTTCAGTCATCTTCTTCTCTCGTTAAAGGCCAGATTTAAGGCTAGCTTCAATAAACTTGTCCAGATCGCCATCGAGGACGCTCTGGGTATTACGGCTTTCCACGCCGGTACGCAGATCTTTAATACGGGCATCGTCCAGCACGTAAGAACGGATCTGGCTGCCCCAGCCGATATCAGACTTGGCATCTTCGGCGGCTTGTTTCTCGGCGTTTTGCTTATGCATTTCCAATTCGAACAGCTTGGCTTTCAGCTGTTTCATTGCAGTGTCTTTGTTCTTGTGTTGCGATCTGTCGTTCTGGCACTGCACCACGGTATTGGTGGGCAAGTGGGTAATACGCACCGCAGACTCGGTACGGTTAACGTGCTGACCACCGGCGCCCGAGGCACGGTAGACGTCGATACGCAGGTCCGCCGGATTGATATCGATCTCGATAGAGTCGTCGATCTCCGGATAGACAAACACAGAGCAGAAAGAGGTGTGACGCTTACCCGAAGAGTCGAATGGTGACTTACGCACTAGACGATGCACCCCGGTCTCGGTGCGCAGTGAACCAAAGGCGTACTCGCCGGTAAACTTGACGGTAGCGCCCTTAATGCCGGCGACATCGCCGTCGGTCACTTCGATAAGCTCAGGCTTATAACCTTTAGCTTCACCCCAGCGCAGATACATGCGCAGCACCATGTTGGCCCAATCCTGCGCCTCTGTACCGCCTGAACCCGATTGAATATCAAGGTAACAATCTGAGGCGTCGTTTGGCCCGGAGAACATGCGGCGGAACTCTAACTCTTCCAGACGCTTCTCTAGGCTGGCCAGCTCGCTATTGGCGTCGTTGAAGGTGTCTTCATCTTCCTCTTCGACCGCCAGCTCCAGCAGGCCTTCCACATCTTCAAGGCCGCTGTCCATATCGTCTATGGTCTTGACCACGGCCTCTAACGAGGCGCGCTCTTTACCCAGGGCCTGGGCATTCTCAGGATTGTTCCAAACCTCGGCGCTCTCTAGCTCCCGACTGACTTCTTCTAGACGCTCACTCTTAGCATCATAGTCAAAGATACCCCCGAAGAAGTTGGGTGCGCTCGGCTAGCTCCTTGATTTTAAATTTAACCGGATTGACTTCAAACATGACTCTTTCTACTTAAAATTCGATTGGCAGGAATGCAAACGCGGTATTTTAACTCAATCGCCCCTGTTCGCATAGGGGCTGTTGACCTTCCCTGTTTATTTCTGCAGCAGTTTGTGGGCAATATCGACAAGGCTGAGCCGATGCGGTGTAGTCATTCGACATAAAGCGGCGATAACCCAGTATTAATGGCCGACAAACGCTGCCCTGAGGGTTCACCTAAACCCGCCCGGCTCATCGTAGTGAGCAACTGACATAGCCCACTGTCATAGCCCGCTAAACTAGTCCACTGGGCTTCATGGCTCGCGCCTCGAGCAAAACCCGTTTAGATGGAATAGACGTTGAACCTGGAAGATAAACAGCTCCTAGGGCTCCTCCTGCTAACTTGAACAAATTTCATCCTAAAGAGCAGTTGGCCCCCCCCCTAGTCGACAAGCGGGAGAATCGCCGCCCCTTTTCGACAGGCTGGCTATACTGTTCAATATGAAACAGTCGAACCAATGCTGCTATCACGAAGACGAAGGTTTCTCCTGCACCGAGCCGGCCGAAACCTCGGGACTCTGTTATTGGCATGATCCTAAAATCATTAAAGATAAGCCGGAAGATGTCGCCCGTCTGGAGGCCTTCGCCCGCAACGGCGGCATGCTGCGAGGCATCGCGCTCAAGCGGGCTAACCTGCCCGGTATCGATCTGGTGAGGCACCATCAGAAGACCGGCTTCGACATGAGCCATGCCGAGCTGTATCGCGCCAACCTACAGGGGGCGCACATGTTTAACCTCAACCTGCAACACGCCAGCCTGATGAAGGCAGATCTGCGCGAGGCCAACGTCCACTGCGCCAACCTAGTCGGCACTAACCTGCTGGGGATCAAGTGGAACGGCGCCAAGATAGAGAACATCAATACCGGCAAGGTGCTCAAGCAGGAACGCCTGGCCAAGGAGGCTGAACGATTAGGCGAAACCGAGATCGCCCTGGATTACTTCGAGCAGGCCGAAGAGATCTACCGGGATCTACGCAAGGCCGCCGAGCGGGAGGGATTATTTGCCATGGGCGGCGACTACCTGCGCAAGGAACTCACCATGCGCCGCCATCAGATGCCCAAATTCAGCTACTCGCGCATCCTCTCCAAGATGATCGACATCTTCTGTGGCTATGGTGAGGCCCCCACCCGGGTGATCGGCTTCTCCGTCGGCCTCATCTTAATCTGTGCCCTGCTCTACCTGTTCACCGGCCTCAACTACGATGGCAATATCCATGTGTTCAACTGGCACAACGATCTAAGCACTAACCTGTCGCTGCTGTTCAACTGCATCTACTACTCTGTCGTCACCTTTACCACTCTGGGCTATGGCGACTTTACCCCCATAGGCTATTCACGGGCGATCGCCGCCGTCGAGGCCTTCACCGGCAGCTTTACCATCGCCCTGTTCGTGGTGGTGTTCGTCAAGAAGATGACCCGCTAAAGCCAAAGTGTGATCCGCCTCAAATCAAGCCCTTCAAAGCATGGCGTAAGCCAACAAACCTAGCGCAATTTGTGAGCACCTCTGCAAATGCTGCACAAAAAATCACTACTAAGACCTGTGGTGAAAAAGGCTCTGGGTATACTCGATAAAACCTTGTTTCGCTAATTTACCGATACGCCTTCTTACCCATAGGCAATCCATAAAAACCATCAACGAGACCAAGGTTATCGAGCTCAAGATTGCCAAACTTAAGACTGTCGAGCTCAGGCTTAGATTCTAATAAAAGGTCCCTACCATGATAGAACTCACCTTCGACGGCCAGGTCGTCAAAGCCAACCGGGGCGACGATCTGCTCAGCACGGCCAAGGCCGCAGGCATAGCGATCCCAAATTTATGTCATCTGGGCAAGCAACTGGATGACAAACTCGCCGGTAAGCAAGATTGCAACCTCTGTTACGTCGAGGTACGAGACAGCCGAGGCGAAACCCGTACCCTCAAGGCCTGTAAGACACAGGTCGACGCGCCGCTCGAGGTGATCACCCATTCGGCCGCCCTAAGCAAACGCCGCCAGGCCGCCCTGAAACACCTGCTGAGCGATCACTTCGCCGACTGCGAGGCGCCCTGCCAACAGGCCTGCCCCGCCGGGGTAGACGTGCAGTCTTATCTGTTACATATCGCCCAGGGCAACCACAGAGAGGCGGTCAAGGKGATCAAACAGACACTGCCTCTGCCGCTCTCTATCGGCCGCGTCTGCCCGGCCTTCTGCGAGTCGGCCTGCCGCCGCGGCGAGCTGGACGAGCCCCTGGCGATTCGCCAGCTTAAGCGTCACGCCGCCGATTTTGATCTCGACAGCGAAGAGGCCTACGTCCCTCCCAAGGCGCCCGCCACAGGTAAACGCGTCGGCATCATAGGCAGTGGTCCAGCGGGGATCAGCGCGGGTTACTATCTCTCCAACGCCGGCCACGAGGTGACCATTTTTGAGTCCATGCCCAAGGCGGGTGGCTGGCTGAGATACGGCATTCCCGAATACCGTCTGCCCAAGGCGATCCTCGACCGGGAGATAGATCTCCTGTGCCAAAATGGCCTGATAATCCAGACCGATACCCGCCTTGGCCGCGACATTCACCTCAAGGAACTCGTCGATCAGTTCGACGCCGTGTGTCTTGCCATCGGCGCCCAGAAAGCCGTGCCCATGAACTACCCTGGGGTAGATCTCGAGGGTTGTTATCTCGGGGTGGATTACCTAAAGGATCACTGCACCGACAACCGCTACCATACGGGCAAAAAGGTGGCGGTGATCGGCGGCGGCAATACCGCCATCGACTGTGCCCGCACCGCCCTGCGTAAAGGCGCTGAGGTGACCCTGGTCTACCGCCGCACCCGTGATGAGATGCCGGCGGAAACCTATGAGATAGAAGAGGCCGAACACGAAGGCGTGCGCTTCTATTTCCTCACCAACCCTGTCGAAAACCATGGCGACGCCAATGGCCGTATCGAAGCTGTTACCTTCGAGAAGATGCGCCTTGGTGAGCCAGATGCCTCGGGCAGACGCTCTCCCCAGGCCACAGGCGAGACCTTTACCGAGGCCTTCGATACCGTGATCCCGGCCGTCTCCCAGACCCCGGACATGGAATTTTTGATCCATCCCGAGAGCCAGCTCTCGAGCGGCGAGGTGGCGCTGACTCGCTGGAATACCTTCTCCGGTTGTGAGCACACCATGTCATCCGGGGTCGAGAAGCTGTTTGTGCTTGGCGACTCGCGCACGGGCCCCGCCACGGCGGTGGCCGCGGTGGCCGACGGCCGTAAGGCCGCCAATGCCATCGAGAAGCTGCTCAGCGGCGAGCTGAGCTGCGAGCTGACGCCTGCGCCCTTTAACTCGCAAAAACAGACCGACAAGAAGCCTGATACCCGCCACTTCCCCGCACGCCTGTTGCAAGCCAAGGCCAAGATGCCCGAGCTGGCCATCGACAAGCGCCTAAGCAATTTCGACGAGATTGAACTTGGCTTCAACGATGAGGCGGCAATGCTGGAGGCCGCTCGCTGTCTCGAGTGTGGCTGCCAGGCCAACACAGAGTGCGCCCTGCGCGACTATGCCACCGAATACCGCATCGACGGCGCGGCGCTGGACAAGCAAGGCCACCGCGCCTTCACTCAGGATGACAGTACCCCCTTTATCAACTTCGATCCCAACCGCTGCATCAGTTGCGGCGCCTGCGTCAGCGCCTGCCATCAGCAATCGGGCCACAAGGCGATCTGTTTCGAGCCAGACAGCTACCTGGCCCTACCTCAGGAAAACGCCCAACAAGCCGTCCGTCAGGCCCCTCGCGCCGGTTTTCGCGCCACTATGGCCGACAGCCAGTGTGTGCAGTGCGGTAACTGTGTGCAGGTCTGCCCGACAGGGGCACTGACCGATGCCAGAGACAAGCGTCAGGGAGTCAAGGAACAGCTGAAGCAGACCTCCACCGTCTGTACCTACTGCGGTGTGGGTTGCCGTATCGTGATCCACAGCGATCCCGTGAGTAACGAGATAAAAAGGGTCACCGGCGACAGTCGCTCCCTAGTCAACGAAGGCATGCTCTGCGTCAAGGGGCGCTTCGGCTTCGACTTCATCAACAGCCAGCAACGCCTAACCCAGCCGCTGCTGCGCAAGGCGGGTGAGCTAGTGCCCGTCAGCTGGTCCGATGCTATTGACTACATAGGCAGTGAACTTAGCCGCATCAAGGCAGAACATGGCGGCAACGCCATCGCTGGCCTAGCATCGGCTAAGGCGACCAACGAAGATAACTATCTGTTCCAGAAGCTGTTTAGAAGCATCATCGGCACCAACAACATAGATCACTGCGCCCGCCTGTGCCATGCCTCTACGGTGACGGCCCTGCAGGAAAGTCTGGGCAGTGGCGCCATGACTAACGATATTCCGTCGATCAAATCGTCGGACCTTATCTTCATCCTGGGCTCGGATACCGAGGCGGCTCACCCCATCATCGCCTCCAAGATAAAGCAGGCGGTGAGTCAACATGGTGCCCGTCTGGTGGTGGCCGACCCCAAGCGGGTCAGCATCGCCGACCACGCCGAGCTCTACCTGCGTCACCGCCCGGGCAGCGACGTCATGCTACTCAACGCCATCATGCAACAGATCATTAAAAATGAGTGGCACGATAGCGACTACATCAAGCGGCGCGTCGACGGGTTCGATGAGCTCCTCAGTGAGGTTATGAAGGAAGACTACTGCCTGAGTAACGCGGCCAAGATCACTGGTGTAGAAGCCGATGAGATAGCAGATCTGGCGCACATGATAGGCACGGCGAAGAAGACGGCCGTCTACTACGCCATGGGGATCACCCAGCACACCTCGGGGCACGACAATGTCACCGCCATCGCCAATCTGCAGCTGCTATGCGGCAACATAGGCGTCGAAGGTGCTGGCATCAACCCTCTACGGGGCCAGAGCAATGTCCAGGGAGCCTGCGATATGGGTGCCCTGCCCAACTACTTCACCGGCTACCAGAAGGTGAGCGATCCCGAGGTGCAAGCCGCCTTTAGGCAGGCCTGGCAGCAGGAGTGGCTACCGGATCAGATAGGCCTGGCGGCCACCGAGATGATGCACGCACTGGCCCACGGCAAACTCAAGGCGCTCTATGTGATGGGGGAAAACCCTGTGCTGAGCGACCCAGACCAGGCCCATGTGATGCAGGGACTGGAATCGGCTGAGCTGCTGATCGTCCAAGATATCTTCATGACAGAGACCGCCCAGCTGGCTGACGTGGTGTTGCCGGCCGCCAGCTTCGCCGAGAAGTCTGGCCACTTCACCAATACTGAGCGTCGGGTGCAGCGTCTGCAAGTGGCCATAGATAGTCCGGGTCTGGCGCGCCGCGACTGGCAGATCATCACAGATATCGCCAAGGCCCTGGGCGCCGATTGGCACTATGAGGATGAGGAGTCCATCTGGCAGGAGCTGACCCGCGTCACGCCGCAATACCGCGGCATCAACTGGCAGGACACAGACCCGAGCATGCCAAAAGGCTTGTTGGGTAAGCAGTGGCCCTGCCCCGAGCCGGGCCATGAAGGCACTAGCCTGATGCATAAAGAGCGCTTTACCCGCGGGCTTGGCAAGATGACGCCAGTTGGCTACCGGCTGCCGGCCGAGCTACCCTGTAAAGATTATCCCTTCACCCTGTCGACGGGTCGTCTGCTGGAGCAGTTCCACACCGGCACCCTGACCCGCAAGACGGACGGTCTCAATACCCTGGGGGCACCCAGAGTAATGATGTCCGCCATAGACGCCGATCGTCTGGGGGTGAACAACGGCGACGTGCTGACCCTGTCGACTCGCCGCGGCAGCATCAACATCGCCGCCTTTGTCACACGACGAGCCCAGCCGGGAGTGCTCTTCCTGCCGTTCCACTTTGCCGAGGCAGCGGCTAATAAGCTGACCAATAATGTGCTCGACCCAGTGGCCAAGATCCCCGAGTTTAAGATCTGCGCCGTCAAGGTCGAGAAGGCCAGCGAGGCCATCTACTGGCCCTGATGCCCGGCGGATAGTCCAGGCTGAAATGCCTGAATGATAGACCTAGCTGATAAACTGATGAAAAAAAGGCCGTAACTTAGGTTACGGCCTTTGTCTATTTTTTAGCACTTTGACTCGGCAGAGGCATAGCTCCCACAGAGCCTTAAACTGCCCCTTGAACCTTAAACAGCCCCCTAGACCTTAAACAGCCCCCTAGACCTTAAACTGTCCGACCAGGGTATCGAGATTGCGTCCCTCGTTGGCCAGTCCCTGACTGGTATCCGAGGCGCTGTTACTGGCCTGCAGCAGCTCGTTGACGATCTCCTGAATCGCAAACACGTTGCGGTTGATCTCCTCGGTCACCGAACTCTGCTCGGTGGCCGCGGTGGCGATCTGGGTACTCATGTCGTTAATAGAGGTCACCGCCGAGGTCACCGCGCCCAGGCTGTCTGAGATAGCCCGCGACGAGGTCACAGAGCGATGACAGCTCTGCTGACTCGACTCCATGCTGTTCACCGCCAGCGACACTAGGTTGTGTAACTCTGACAACATCTCATTGATCTCTAAGGTACTGGCCTGTGTCCGGCTGGCCAAACTGCGCACCTCATCGGCCACCACGGCGAAGCCGCGACCCTGTTCGCCAGCGCGGGCCGCCTCAATGGCGGCATTGAGTGCAAGCAAGTTGGTCTGTTCGGCTATGCCACCAATCACACTCAGTACGCTGTTTATCTTCTGTGACTGCTCGTTGAGAGAATTGATATGTCCTGCCGCCATATCGATTTCGGCCATCAGGGTCGACACCTCATGCAGCGAGCTATCGACACACTCCTGAGCATTGCCCACATCCTGGGTCGCCGCCTGAGTGGCCTCGGCAACCTGAGTCGTGCTCATGGCCACCTCAGAGGCGGTCGCCGACATCTCGGTAATAGCCGTGACCACCTGATCCGTCTCGTTATTATGGCTAATCAACTGCTTCGCCATAGCAGCGGTTTGAGATGAGATGTTATCCGCACCGCTCTTTACTTCAACCGTAGCTCTGGCTACATCCTTGATGATCCCCTGTAGCTTATCGACAAACTGGTTGAAGGCGCGGCCCAGCATGGCGATCTCATCGCTGCCCTGTACACTAAGGCGCTTGGTTAGATCTCCTTCGCCTTTGGCGATATCTTCGAGGTTCTGCACCATGTTACGTATAGGATTAACCATACGCTGAGCAGCAAACAAGATCACCACAGCAGTAATAGCTACCAGTACCAAAGCGAAGAGCATAATCATCATCGCCTTCTCTTTCATGTGCAGTGTCATCACCTCACGATAACTGTCCACCTGGGCATCGATGTCGTCGGTATAGGCGCCGGTTCCTAGAATCCAATCTCTACCGGGTATCGTTGCTGCGTAGCTGATTTTAGGAACTAAACCCACGACACCTGGCTTCGCATGCTTATAGGCAAAGAAGCCATCGCTACGGCGAGCGGCATCGATCAGTCCAACCACCACTTTCTTACCATTGGGATCTGTCATGCCGATCATATTCTTGCCTTCCTGATCCGGCTTCACGGCATGAAAAATGCTGATACCATTAAAGTCATAGATGAAAAAATAGCCTGCACTGCCGAAACGCACATTACGCAGCGCCTTATTCACATCTCCCGCATCACCGAGACTCATCTGATAATTAACAATTTCAAGAGCAATCTGAACTTGCTCCTGTAACAGCGCCTTTCTCTCTTTATAGAGACTCTCTTTAAAAGTCTCCATATTCTCTTCGAGAGAGTTGGACTCAAGGATATAGGTAATTGAAACTAAGAATAGAAAACTCAATATCAGGGGTAGGAGAGCAAATACCAACAGCTTATTCTTCATTTTTAATTGCCACATGACCAACTCCAACAGGGTTTGTTACACTTGTAATTAAAATATAGCCAAAAAGTTGCAGCACCAGCATCTAATGTTAAATAAATTGTATTAGATCAATAATCCTCACTAACTTGCCCATTTTTTCCGCTTAACGAAAAAAGCCAGCTCTCCTTACTTGATTAACGTGCTAGCTTGCAGCGTAGGCCTGCAAACATCAGCCGCAGCATCAGGGCTGCGAAACCGAATGCACCAGCGTCATCTTTTTCTTCGAATTCGGGTTGGTCTCTATCAAGACAAGATAGGCATCACATTTATCGCCGACGATGGGCCCGGCTTCGAAGGCAAGGGCAAGCAGCTACTGGCCGCCTTCGCCCGGGATAAGGAGCAGGCCGATGATTCCGGCTATGGTCTGGGGCTCTACATCGCCCGTAAGATAGCCATCTGGCACCAGGGTCGGTTAGAGGTGGCCAGATCCAGCCAGCTGGGCGGCGCCAGCCTCACCCTCATCTGGCGTAACCAACAAGCTTAACTCAATGGCGCTAAACGAGCGTGCCCAAGGCAGCAAGCAGCATCCCCGCCAGCGCGAAGCAGAGCAAGAGCATGAGAATGCTGGGGCGATAACGCAGCTGCCAGACCAGCCCCGCCAGCACCAA
Organism: Shewanella sp. Isolate7; assembly: GCF_022398425.1. Lineage (NCBI taxonomy): Bacteria > Pseudomonadati > Pseudomonadota > Gammaproteobacteria > Alteromonadales > Shewanellaceae > Shewanella > Shewanella sp. Isolate7. The sequence goes on from NZ_JAKEVJ010000023.1 coordinate 25,278, forward strand.
CAAGGCATCGGGCCAGGCGAGGATGGCACTGGTTATCACAGGCGAGATCAACGCCGCCAACAGCAGACCCACCACGGCAGCGTTTAGCCCCATAATGGCGCCGCGAAATCTCGCCCGCCCCATCAAGCCATGCCAGCTGCGCAGTAAGGAGAGTTGCAGCAAAAATCCCGGCAAGAAGATGGCAAGGGTCGCCACCAGGGCCCCCTGCAGCGGCGACTCAAACCAGGATTCGGCGCCGAGAAAGGCCGCTAGGGTAAACATGGGGCCCGGCACCGCCTGCGCCAAGGCATAGCCGGTCAGGAAACGTTCATTGGTCAGGTGCTGCCCCACGCTCGCCTCCAGTAGCGGCAGCACCACGTGACCACCACCGAACACCAAGGAACCTGCCTGATAGAACTGGGCAAACAACTGCACCAGACTATGGCCAGTCCCCAGCCAGAAGAGCGACAGGCCAAACAGCGCGATAAACAGCGCCAGCGGCAACATCTGAGGTCGCAAGGTATCAACTGCATCGCCTTGAACGCCCTCCTGTCCGCCCTTCTCGCCATCTTGCAGCGCTGCTGGCGCCAGTAACAAGCTCCCAAACACACCGGCCAGAAGCAACATGCCCAGCTGGCTAGCCAGGGTGCCGACAAACAGGGTTAGCGAGGCACAAAACAGCATCAAGAGCCTAGTCGCGCCGCGACGACAGAACTGGTTAAACATGCTCAGAACGGCATCGGTCACCACCACGACCGCCATCAACTTGAGGCCATGGATAAGCCCCTGAAACCAGCTGGTATCCAGCCAGCTGACACTCGCCACCGCCAGGAGATAGAGCAGCAGAAAAGAAGGTAAGGTAAAGCCGAGAAACGCGGCGATGGCACCAAACAGCCCCGCCCTGTGATGGCCGATGGCAAAACCGACCTGACTCGAGCCCGGCCCTGGGATCACCTGACTCATGGCGACGATGGCACCGAAACGCTCCGCGTCCAGCCAGCCGAGTTCATCGACGAAGCGCCGCTTAAAATAACCTATATGGGCCGCTGGCCCCCCAAAACTCATCAGTCCCAAGAGCAGAAACTGCTTAAACACCTCACCCAATTGGTCACCCTCCGTTAAGCCAGAGCCGAGATTTGGCCGCGCCGCTATAGTTGTGCGCAGCCTTTTGAAATACAGGTTGATTAGATTATAACAGACAGATGACCGTCTGATGACAGACCGGGGAGTGTTAGGGAAGCTTAGAGAGCTCTGCGGCTAGTCACCAATGCGCTGCAACATCACCAGCACCTCGAAATGATCCGTGTGGGGGAACATATCAAACAGCTGTACCTTGGTCACCCGGTAGCCGGAGATGGCATGCAGATCTTTGGCCAGGGTCTTGGGATTACAGCTGGAGTAGAGAATCGCCTTGGGGGCAAACTCGCTCAACGAATGACACAACGCCTCGCCAATTCCCCGCCTTGGCGGGTTAACGATAATCAAATCCGGCTTGTCTTCGCCGCGGCTATCGCTGGCAAAGCTGGTCGAGTCCAGGGCGGTGAAACGTACGTTTGTCAGCTCAAGAGTCTCGGCGGACATCTTGGCGCAGGCGATCGCCTCGGCCTCGATCTCGATACCGGTAAGCGCCACCTCTTTCGAGGCGCAGTGCAGGCCGAAGCCGCCGACACCACAGAAGAGATCCCAAATAGACTTAGGCGCCAGCTCACGGGTCCACTCCCGCGCGCTCTGATAGAGCTTAGCCGCCACCTCGGGATGGGTCTGAAAGAAGCTCTTGGGGCGAATGTAGAGGGGCACCAGATTAAACACCTCCTCCAGCCGGGTCGCCTCGGTGAGGAAAATCTCCTCCTCCCCTTCTAGGATGGCCATATGCACGGGTTGCAGATTCACCGACACCACCTTGATCTCGGAGTGCTCGGCGAGCAGCGCGGGGAGTTCACGTTCGATACGGGGAATCGCCTGCTGGCTTCGCATCACGAAACGCAGCATATATTCACCGCGCACCTGACTGCGGGTCAGCAGGATAAACTTAAGCTCGCCCTTGGCCTTGTCCACTCGGTAGGGCGGAATACCGGCCTGGCGCACGAAACGCTCTAATCTGTGCAGCAACTGCTGCATATCTTGAGGATAGAGGCTACAGTCACACAGGCTTACCGCCTCGCCGCTGGGGCTCACCAGTCCGAGCATCGGCTCATGGGCCGCGCCCAGTACCACCATCTTCGCCTTGTTACGAAAACCACTTTCTGGACCCACCACGGGTGGAAGCCACTGCGCCACGGGCAGATCCTTTAGCAGCGCCTCAAGGGTCGCCGTTTTCGCCGCCACCTGTTCATTCAGGGGCGTCTCGATATGACGACAGGAAAGACACTGATTAGCATCGAAATAGGCACACTTCACGGATGATTTGCTCGCAGCTTGGCTTAAAAAAGGCGCCCTACTTTAGCCTTTTTGAGGAGAAAAATCACCTTTCCCCGTCGGCAATTGGTTGCCCGATGCTTCATCTGCCACAGGGGGGAGGCGCAACTTATCGACATCGGCTCGCACCGGCTTAGGCCCGCGGCGCGCCTTGACCCAGGCCAAGGCCTCCTTGGCCGTGTGCCTGAAGGTGGTGAGCTTACCGCCATAGACGGTGAGTAGGTTGGGATGGGTATCCCGTGACAGCATCATGGTATCCCTGGGCAGATCGAACGCCTCCCCACCTCGCTTGGGCAACACGCGCACGCCACAGTAGCGCCCTATGATGCGCGCCTCCAGCCCAGCTTCGGCCTCACACAGGGGAAAGTAATGGCGGTAGATCCCCAGCAGATAGGTTTCCTCGGCTGGTGTCACCCCCGCCGCCTCCACGTTATCGATTGGGGTCTCGGTAGTGCCTATCATTGTCTTGCCCTGCCAGGGCATGACAAACACCACTCGCTTGTCGAAGATAGACTCTAGGTAGAAGATGCCGCTCGGCGCTGGGATGTCCAGCACTAAGTGGCTCCCTTGCACCAGCTCCACGGGCGAGACCTCGACCTTAGGGATGACACGCTCAAGCGTCTGATTCACCCAGGGGCCGGTGGCATTGATGACGCAGCGACTACTGAGGCGGCGACGCTCGCCGTCAACACTAAAGCTAACGATACAGGAGTCAGGCCTGTGCTCTATCTGCTCCAGGCTGACATGGGTCAGCAGCTCGGCGCCCAGTTGCCTGGCACTCTCGGCCACCGCGCGAGTCAGGGCACCATCGTCCGTCTGGGCGTCCCAGTAACGAAACACGGCGCGCAGCCCCTTGAGTTTGAGGCCCGCAAGCTCACTCCAGCGATTGGCCGCCACAGACTGAAACTGTCCAAGGGGATCCAGTTCGCTCAGCAGGGCGTACAGACTCAACCCGGCACGAATGGCCAGGGGACCGCGCTGACTGCCCCGATAGATAGGAATATAGAAAGGCACAGGCTTGACCAGCTCGGGGGCCAAGGTCAGTAGTGCCTTGCGCTCGGCCAAGGATTGGCGCACCAAACCAAGTTGGCCTGACTCTAAGTAACGCAGGCCGCCATGAATCAACTTGCTCGAGTTGGATGAGGTCTTCTCGCCCAGATTATCCTTTTCAAGCAGCACCACTGAGTAGCCAGCCGCCTGGGCACACTGGGCGATGCCCACCCCGGTAATACCGCCGCCAATCACTACTAAATCCACTGCTTGCATATCGCGTCCTTTCGCTAAATGAATCTAATTAGATTACTCCTGGCCCGCCGCTTCCAGATAACGGTAGGCCTTGTCACACAGGCGCTTGAGTTCAATAAACTCCTCGGGCTCACCTCCCAGTTTGCAGAGCATCTGCATCGGAATCGATTTAGCCTGCTGCTGTAACGCCTTGCCGGCATCGGTCAGCTGGAGCACTCGCACCCGCTCATCGGCCTCGCTGCGCCCACGAGTCACCAGTCCTTTGGCTTCCAGGCGTTTCAGCAGCGGGGTCAAGGTGCCCGAATCCAGATGCAGCTGCTCACCTAGGGTCTTGACGCTGATGCCCGGCTCTTGCCATAAGACCAACATCGCCAGATATTGCGAATAGGTCAAGTCCAGCGCCTCCAGCAAGGGACGATAGGCGCGCACCATGGCATTGGCAGCGCTATAAAGCGAGAAACAGATCTGATTTTCGAGGGCCAGGGGGTTAGGCTGAGTATCTTGGCTCTTGGATTGACTCATGAATTGGATCGCCATTATTAAATTGCACACAACTTTTACCAAGTTTACGCCATGTGCAGGCCAAAGTGAAAAATTATCAAAAAATTTTTTTACTGCATAGTTAGTCAATAATCTGTCATCTTTACAGTGACTTATTAAAATAATTAAGTAAAACCATTTAGATGCGGATCGACTGAAACCTGACACAGGGTTAAATACGCAAAAAGGCTGGAATTTTCGCCCATCTCCTACATCAAACATGGTTGCTTTTCGAGCGATAATCCCCTAAATTTCCCCTCCTAATTCAGCTTAATACTCTAAAAACACAATGGAGGTGTTCACTATGAAGCGATTGCTACTGGTGATGTTGTCATGTCTCTTTACCGCCCAAGCCGGTGCTGCCTGCCCGCAAAACATCAGCTTTGGCGATATCCCCTTCGAGAAAAACAGCTCTTACTTCGATAGCCGATATGCCAAACAGCTGCAGCAACTTATCGAGAAGACCCAGACAGATAGCGGCTACCTGCTACTGGAGTTTCCCCTCTTTAAGGGCGAGACAGATAAGAAGCTCAGAGAATACAATTTCTGGCTCGCCAACCGCCGCATCGAACGGGTCAAGAGTTTCCTGACCAAGGCCGACTACAACCAACCTGTGGTCACCAAGTTGTTAACCGCCAGCAAGGAAGATACCCGCACCCTGAACATCCACTGGTGCCAGCAGAGCGAGCAGGCAACTGTCATCGCCAGCACCAAAGCTCCAGCCCACCAGCAGCTGAAGTAATAGGTTCAAATTCCAGAGCCCGCCTCCCTGTAAAAAGGCGAGGCGGCAAGTTGACGATAGGCTAAAATCCGCGCCAGTTAACACTTCCTGTACATTTCAAGATTTGCGTTGCAAATCTGAAACATAAACTTACCCTCCCCCACCACGCGCAGTACACTGGAGGCAGAGGATTCACGCCTTTGTCATCGTCTATTTGGCAAATCAGCTCCCGGGGAGGGATTATGTTTAGAGCCCTAATTTTTTGTTTTCTAATGATCTCGAGCGCACTACCCAGTTTCGCACAGGCCGAAGAACAGCCAGCACCTCAAAATGCCACCTGGCATTATGTCGACGCCGACGGTCAGCTGAAGATTAAGCTCTATTTCTTCTGGTCTAAGACCTGCCCCCACTGCGCCGAGGCCCACCCCTTTATCGATAGACTGCCGGAAAAATATCCCTGGATAGAACTGGAGTCACACATGGTGTCTCAGGCGGGCACCCGGGAAAAATGGCAGGCGGTCGCCGAGCAGACCAAGATTGCCGCCCGCTCTGTGCCCTATATCGCCGCCTGTGAACAGGCTACCGTGGGCTACAGCAGCGAGGCCGTGACCGGACAATTTATTCTGCAGCAGCTCAAGGCCTGTTATCGCGCCTTGGGCGGCGTGGTAGATGATAACGACCAAGCGACTCAGACTGGTACGGCAGCCACTGAGGGCGAGCCGCTGTTTGCCACCTGTAGCGCCAGCAGCGAACCCGGCACCTGTGACCTGGGACTGGAGGAAAGCACCGCTACCGCGCCGGCCACTAAGGTACAACCCATAGAGCTGCCACTTATCGGCGTGGTCGCCCCCGAGCAGCTCTCACTGCCCGTGCTGACCGTGGTGCTGGCCGGGGTCGATGCCTTCAACCCCTGCGCCTTCTTCGTGTTGCTGTTCTTGCTCTCTATCATGGTCAACGCCAAGAGCCGCAGTCGCATGTTGATCGTCGGCGGCATCTTCGTCTTCTTCTCTGGCTTTATCTACTTCCTGTTTATGATCGCCTGGCTCAACATCTTCGAGCTGCTGGGCGCGGGTAGCGACGGTGGCCTCATCATTCTCGGGGCGGGGATCATGGCGCTGATCGCCGGTGCCATCAACATCAAGGAATACTTCTTCACCAAGGGGGAAGTCAGCCTCTCCATGTCGGCGGAAAACCGCACCGGACTTATCAAGCGTATGGGTAAGCTCACCAGTGCCAGCAGCATGGCAGCGATGATAGCCGGCACTGTGATACTAGCTATCCTGGCCAACGCCTATGAGCTGCTGTGTACCGCGGGCTTCCCGATGATCTACACCAGCGTACTGTCAATGCATGAGCTGCCGGCCTTCGAGCGCTACCTCTACCTGGCCTTCTACAACATCGTCTATGTGATCCCGCTGGCGGCTATCGTGATCGCCTTCAGCGCCACCCTGGGTAAGCGCAAGCTCACCGAGAAAGAGGGGCAAACCCTGAAACTCATGTCGGGGATCATGATGATAGGTCTGGGCGGCATGCTGGCGATCGACCCGACCACGCTGCAAAACGCTGGCCTGGCCATTGGCTTGATCTTCGCCTCCATCGGCCTGACCTTCATCATCAGCATGGGACGCAAATTGATAGAGAGACGCCGCGCCACCAGTTAATTTGGCAAAGGCTAAAGTTTTCCCAAACGCTGCCGATAGCACTATAGTTAACCTATACATAATCGGTTAACTATAGGCTCTCACCCAGTTTAAGGCGGTAATCATGGCAATAACAGTTGGAACCAGTAATCTACAACCTAACCTAAGCAATGGAAGCGTTGGGGTTAAAGTTGCACAGCTCGCCAAAGAGCAGCAGCAAGCAGAGGGAGAGATTGCACTACAACTGATTGAAGCGGTTGACTCGGCGCCTAGCACAGGGCCTGTGGGAAATAGTGGTCACAACATTAATACCACAGCTTAAATCAGAGCGAACTTCGCAAAGCCCTTATCATGAGGGCTTTTTTATGTCCTTATTTATCGCAGTTTGATGTTGCCTCAGGCTCATCACTCCCCTGGCCAACCTCAAGGTTTGCCGACATCTGACAAAGATATTTGGCTAACACGGTAAAAAAATACTAAGCTGGGCCGACCTTGCTATATGCCCAGACGTGCATCTCAGACAAAATTGGGTACCCAAACTACTGACAGTTATCAAGTCAAAGATAGTAAGGCACAGTAAAGCTGGTCACAATCTAGTGGAAGATGAATTATGGAGGATAACAAGATGCGAGGAGCTGGCGGTAGTTCTGGAGGAATAGGCCTGTTTTTAGTAGGCCTAGTAATGATGTGCGGTGGTTTCTACCTACTGCTAAACGCCATTTCCGTGACCTCAAACTTTAGCCTTGGCTATCGGCTCTACAATGTCGGTGGCATGGGGATCACCGGCGGCACCATACTGATCCCGCTGATCTTCGGCATAGGCATCACCTTCTACAACGCAAAAAACCTGCTGGGTTGGCTTTTGACCCTGGGGTCACTCACGGCGCTTATCTTCGGCGTGCTGGCCAGTGTCAGATTCAATCTCAGGACCATGACCACCTTCGACCTCTTGGTCATACTGGTTCTGGCCGTGGGCGGCCTGGGACTGTTTTTACGCTCACTCAAAGCCATAGATGCCAAATATAGCTGAGGCAAAGGCCCTTCTGCCTGCCTAGCCCTCAGGGAGATTCACAGGGATCAGGCTAAATGGTGGCTGACAAGCTTGTCGTCGGTCTCCTCCGCCTTGGCTACCCCGCAATTAAATCGATCCCGCCCCTGGGACTTACTCAGGTAGAGCAGCCTATCGGCGCTGACCAGCAGTTCGTTGGCATCCAGCCCAGGTTGCCACAGGCTGACCCCTTGAGAGACGGTAACATAATCCCCCAGCGTCGAGTCTGGATGGGGGATCTCGGCGCTCTTTAGCCCATTACGGATCTGCTCGGCAATATGACGCGCCCCATCGAGATCGGTATCGGGCAATATGATGGCAAACTCCTCGCCGCCATAGCGCGCCGCCAGATCTCTTGGGCGTGACGCCACGCCGCGCAGCACCTCACCTAGCCCAATCAAACAGAGATCGCCTTCGCCATGACCCAGGCTATCGTTGAGGCGTTTAAAGAAATCCACATCCAGTAAGATGATGCTTAGGGGATCGCCGGTGCGCTCGGACGCCTTGATCTCAAGCGCCAGCACCTCGTCGAAATGGCGTCTATTGCTCAGGTCAGTTAGACCATCGATGAGCGCCATACGCTTAAACTGCTGCAACAGCTGCTGTTTCTCGGCGTCGCGCAAGATTGCCTTACGAAACCACTGCAGCAGCACCTTCTGCCCGGTAATGATGATTACCAAGAGACTGATAAACTTGGTCAGGGCAAAGATAGGATTTTCAGGGATCTCGATAAGCCGAGTCACCAGGCTAACCAATAGCAGAGGCACCACACTGACCAGTAGCCAGCGGCGAACCGGGAAAAGAGAGATGGCGAAGGTAAATACCAGCACGTCGATAACCGAGTCGACGGTGGCAAGAGAGCCATATTCGCCCAACAGGTTATAGGAGCTGGTCAGCCAGTAATGTCCAACCACATAGTAGATCCAAGCGACTTCGAGTACCAAGAGGTAAGCCAGCACCAGCCCCATGCGATGCTGCTCAGGCTGACGATAGAGAATCCCCGCCAGACCAAACAGGGCGATACTCAGAGTAGGCATCTGCAATACTAAGAGATCCTGTAGGGTTAAAACATGATGCTTCTGAAGCATGGTCGCGAGGAAGATGGCAACCAGCAGGAACACTGAGAGATAGGCGGTCCACTTCACCGAGCGGCAAAGATAGATGTGGGTCTCTTGGATTAGGAGTTCGTCAAAGCTTTTTGGCTTACTATTCATCGTGTCTGTGCCCGCCCTCTTCTGCTTTCGTCATAAGCTTAAGTAATTATAAAGACAAAAAAACAGCCAGCATAAAGCTGGCTGTGTATTTTGTGGCATTTTGTATATTTAAGCGGCTACCGCATTCGCCGGCTCACCGAGGCGGATCAGGTAGTCGAAGGCACCCAGAGAGGCCGTCGCGCCGCTGCCCATGGCGATGATGATCTGCTTATAGGCAGAGTTGGTCACATCGCCCGCGGCAAATACCCCCGGCAGTGAGGTCTGCCCCTTGGCATCGACGATGATCTCGCCGCGTTCGCTAAGATCTACTGTGCCCTTGAGCCACTCGGCGTTAGGCACCAGACCGATTTGTACGAAGATACCCGCCAGGGCAACATGGTGCTGCTCACCCGTGGCTCTATCTGTGTAGTTAAGGCCTTGTACCCGTGTGCCATCGCCCACCACTTCTGTGGTCATCGCCTGGGTGATGATCTCGATATTGCCCATGGAGGCCGCCTTACGCTGTAGTACCTCGTCGGCGCGTAGCTTGCTGTCGAACTCCAGTACGGTGACATGCTCGACGATATTGGCCAGATCGATGGCCGCCTCAATGCCCGAGTTACCGCCGCCAATCACGGCGACACGCTTGCCTTTAAACAGCGGGCCATCACAGTGTGGGCAGTAGGCAACGCCTTTGCCGCGATACTCTTTCTCACCCGATACATTCATCTCACGCCAGCGAGCGCCCGTCGCCAAGAGTACCGTCTTGCTGCGCAGCAGTGCGCCGCTTTCGGTCTGGATCTCAAACAGCTCGCCCGACTTGAGGCTCAGGGCGCGCTGGTTATCCATGATATCGACATCATAGTCCTGTACGTGGGCTTCCAGATTAGCCACCAGCTTAGGCCCTTCGGTCGCCTTGACCGAGATGAAGTTTTCGATGCCCACGGTCTCGGCCACCTGGCCGCCAAATTTGTCCGCCAGGATACCGGTTCTCAGCCCCTTGCGGGCTGCATAGATGGCGGCAGAGGCGCCGGCTGGGCCACCACCGACTACGAGCACGTCGAAGGCCTCTTTCTGGCTGAGCTTTTCCGCCTGACGGCTGGCCGCGTTAACATCCAGCTTATTAAGAATTTCGACCACGCTGATACCACCGACAGAAAACGGCTCGCCGTTGAGGTAAACAGAAGGCACCGCCATGATATTGCGCTCGTTCACTTCATCCTGGAACAGGGCACCATCTATCATGGTGTTTTGAATATTGGGGTTGATCGCCGCCATCATGTTGAGCGCCTGTACCACCTCGGGACAGGTTTGACAGCTGAGTGACACATAGGTCTCGAAGCGATACTCACCCGGCAGGTCACGGATCTGCTCGATCACCTCGGGGGCGAGCTTGATAGGATGGCCACCAGTGTGTAGCAGTGCCAGCACCAGAGAGGTAAACTCGTGCCCCATGGGCAGGCCGGCAAAGTGAATCTGACTACCGGTTTCGGGGCTGGTCACTGTCATTGACGGGGTGCGCTCACCCTCAACTTGGGTCAATGACACTAATTCGGAAAGCGCGGCAATATCGGTTGCCAACGACAATAATTCTTTTGCTTTAGGACGCTCATCTGCCGATACGACAAGTTCAACTGGGCGCTTGAGGTTTTGCAGATAGGTAGTCAGCTGATTTTTCACATTCGCATCTAACATGATAACTCCTAGGAAAAAAGTGGCTCCCACAGGGAGCCAAAACATAGGGGAAAAATTGCCGGCTCGCATGCAGGGGGAGGTGAACCGGCAATGAAAAAGAATGATGATTAAACGATTTTGGCTTTCGCCGGGTTGCCCGAGATGATGAGGCCCGGGCAACCTTTAGCAGAGATCTTAGATCTTACCGACCAGGTCAAGTGAAGGTGCTAGGGTCTCTTCACCTGGCTGCCATGCTGCCGGGCAAACTTCACCGTCGTGAGTCGCTACATACTGAGCCGCTTGAATCTTACGAACCAGCTCAGAAGCGCTACGACCGATACCTAGGTCATGAACCTCGGCAACCTTGATCTGACCCTCAGGGTTGATCACGAAGGTACCGCGCAGTGCCAGACCTTCTTCTTCGATCATCACGCCAAAGTTACGTGAGATAACACCGGTTGGGTCGCCGATCATTGGGTAGTTGATCTTGCCGATAGTGTCTGAGCTGTCGTGCCACGCCTTGTGAGTAAAGTGAGTGTCGGTAGAAACTGAGTAAACTTCGACACCCATAGACTGCAGCTTCTCGTAATGGTCAGCCATGTCACCCAGTTCAGTTGGGCAGACGAAAGTGAAGTCGGCTGGGTAGAAGAAAACCACTGACCACTTACCCAGTAGGTCTTGCTCAGTCACAGAGACGAAATCGCCATTGTGGTATGCAGTGGCTGAAAAAGGCTTGATTTCGGTGTTGATGATTGATTGAGTCATTGCTTGCTCCAGTGCTCGTTATTAACAGTAATTTGTGGGGTGTGGCGTCTGCCGTGACCCCGTGTTCTTTGTCGATGAGGAGATAATAACGAGACCGGACAATTAAATATAACGGGTAAAAACTATCATACTAATCGGTTTTTAAGATTGAACTATCTGTGGTGGCAAAAAACCGATTAGGCCAACACCTCAGGATCATGACTCCCAGGGTTCGAAGCGCGTCAGGCTGCGACTCAGGGGAAAATCCAACTGTTGCGACAACTGCTGTGCCTCGGCCTTAAGACCACTGGCACTTATCTGACGCACCTGTTTGCCGGCGAGTACCACCCAGTTGCCACCGCCGGTCAGGCAGGCGCGTACGTCACCGAAATGTTGCTCTAGCAGAGTTAGCAAGGCGGTGTTGCGACTATGTTCCTTCCAACAGTTAAGCACCAGATACCCCTCTGCCTTAAGCAGGGCCGCGGCGTTGGCGATGAAGGTCTCGCTTAGCTGCTGCTCGTCCACCCCGTCACCATGGTAGATGTCGGCGAAGATCACATCGGCCTTCTTGTGGTTAGCCTCGCTCAGGAACTCGTTGGCATCTTGGTGGATTAGGTTGAGCTTCTTCCCCAGGGGGAGCCAGAAGTAACGCTTGGCCACCTCGATCACCGCCTCGCGCAGCTCGACGGCGGTAATATTGATCCCCCGGTCGAAGTTACGCAGTGCGTGGATCAGGCCACCGCCACCCAACCCGAGGACTATCACCCGCTTGGGCTTAATAAACAGCAGCACCAACAACATGGCCTGCAGATAGGTATGCATGGGCACATGCAGCGCCGACTTAAGCAACTTGCTCTGCTCATCGTTATCGCCAAAGGAGAGCAGGCGAACCTCCTTATCTTCCATCACCAGCAGGGGGCCGTGGTCATCTTCGCCGGCATAAAGGGTGGTATAATCTGACATCTGTCTCTCCGTTGCTGCGCCTATGCCTAGGGCTTCGATGAATGGCGCAAAAAATGCCGCAGTAAAAGCCGCTAGTATGCCGCAAAATCGCAGTTAACACAGCAGGCAAATCCTTTTGACTCTATAAGTGAAGGATAAGGCTAAAGGCCAAAAACAGGCATGAGCATCCCCTTCCCTACTCAGCCCACTTTTGCGCGCTGTATTCGCCCCCACATTTTCGCCTTGCAATCGGCCCGGCATTCTCACATTGCAATCATGCGAGGCTTGTAGTATTTGTTTGAAATCTTTGACTCATTTGTGATTGACCATGACACAAACCCTGCTCATCAGCTGCCTCTATATCGGCATCTTCATCTTCGCCCAACGTCTGCTGACCAACTGGATCGCCAGGCTTTCCGAGGCTAAACAGGTCTCCTTTAAGCGCACCAAGATGGTGACCCAATATATGACCTACCTGCTGTTTATCATCATCGCCTGCCTCTGGGTGGTGTCGCTGGGCATAGAGTATCAACAGGTGTCCCTGTTTATCTCCTCGGTATTTGCCGTGCTTGGCGTCGCCTTGGTGGCCCAGTGGTCGATTTTGAGTAACATCACCGCCGGGATCTTGATCTTCTTCGTCTTCCCCTATCGCATTGGCGATCGCATCAAGATTATCGACAAGGATGAAGATGTCAGTGGCATCATCGCCGAGATCAGCCTGTTTCACGTGCTGATAGAACGCTGCGACGGCATCACCATCACCTACCCTAACAACCTGATGCTACAAAAAGGGGTGTTGAAACTAACTCAGGCAAACACTCAAGCCAAGCCCTTGAGTGAATCGCCCGAGAAAGACCATACTCAAGTACAAAGCGATTAACAGACAGGGGGCCTGCGATGCTCACGACATTACTCTATGATCCGCAAAATAATTCGCTCACCCGGGGCGACGCATCGCAAATTGCCAGCTGGCAGCAGCGCGACGACACCATACTCTGGCTCAACATCGACGGCGAGATAGACGAGCAGCTGAGTAATTCGCTGCAGCGAAATTTCGGCCTGCACCCACTGGCACTGCAGGATGCCTCGCGGGATCGCCACCCCCCAAAGATAGAAGACTTCGATGACCATACTTTTATGTTGCTCAGGGGGCTGTCGGCCGACTCTGACTCTATCAACTGCGACAACATAGTGCTGGCGCTGTTTGTGGGGCCTCGCTTTATCGTGACCCGTCACAGCAAGCGTTCGCTCTCCATCGAACGCACCATGACGGCGCTGGAAGCGGGCGAGCTGTCGCTGAAAAACACCGGCGCCGTGGCACTGAAACTGAGTCGCTATGTGATCAAGCGTTATCATAAAATCCTATTCGATCTCGAGAGCCGCCTAGAGGAGCTGGAAACCGTGATGCTGACCACGGCGGATGACAAGATCTTGGCCGAGGTCGTGTTGTATAAGACAGATCTCACCCGCCTGAGGCGCAACTTTCACTACCACGTCGAACTGTTCGACAGCCTGCGCAGCGAGCCCTCTGTGCCTTTCGATGACAGCCTGTACCATGAGATCAACGACGTCTGCGAACACCAGCACAGGGCCGCCAGCCTAGCGGATCTCTTTTATCAGGTCTCAAGCGCTCTCATCGACGGCTATATCTCCATCAGCGCCCATAGACTCAATAACATCATGAAGGTGCTAACCATCATCACCGCCATCTTCGTGCCACTCACCTTTATCGCCGGCATCTATGGCATGAACTTCGAGTATATTCCCGAGCTGAAACATAAAGATGGCTACTTCATCGTCTGGGGTGTCATGCTCAGCATCACAGCCGTATTGATCTGGCTGTTCAGACGTCGCAAGTGGCTGTAGCCAAAACTAAACAGAAAAAGGCGAACCTAGGTTCGCCTTTTTTACTGACCGGATATCGCTATTTGCGCAAACGCTGTCTGTCGTGCAATCGGTATCTTTAGCGCAGCACCCGATGGAAGAAGGCCACTGCCTGCTGATAGATCTGCAGCGCCAGTGCGGGATCGTATCTGTCACCCTCATCGCGCATGAAGGCATGCAGGGCATTGACCTCAAGATAGGTGAACTTGCGCCCCGTCTCCGTCAGTCTGTCATAGATGAGCCTGCGTCCCTCACTCGGCACATGGGGATCTTGCTTACCGAATACCAGCACCAACTCTCCGTCTATATCGCCGGTACGGCTCAGCGAGTCATTGCCAGGATTAGCAGGCAAGGTATTGGAATGTATGTCCGTAGGATAGAGGCAGAAGGCACCGACGACATCGATATTCAGTGCAGCGCGATAGGCCAGATGACCACCGATACAGACGCCCATGGCCCCGATCTGATTGGTGCAGAAGGCTTGGCTCATGGCGAAGTCGACTAAGGCCTGAGTGTCGCTGTCGTGATGCTCCAGCGCCTTGGTAAACTTGTCCTGATTGCCCTTATCTTTGCCCTCATCGTCATAGGCCAACACTGTGCCTATGGGGTTGAGCTCATGGAAGACTTCCGGCACCAAGACCACGAAACCGTGACCGGCCAACATGGTTGCGGCCCTGGCGATGGGTGCGGTTTGCTGGAAAATCTCCGAGTAGAAGATAATCGTCGAAAACAAGCCTTCGCTGTCGGGACGATAGAGATAACAGCGCATCTTACCCGTCGGCGTGTCTATGTCGTGAACTTCCTGTTTTACCATCATAATCTTGCCCTCAGGCCAATAAACTTGTCCTTAAGTTATCAGCCTGAGCCCCCCTTGTCAGGTGAAACCCGGCTGACGAAACAAAAGAAGTGAAAGAAGTAAAGACGTGAAAAAAGTTAAAACAGCTGATTAGGACATTCTTCACCGTCGAGCAGCTGGCGCACATTGGTCAGGCTGGTATGGGCAATGGCGCCGAGCGCCTCCTCGGTCAAGAAGGCCTGGTGACCGGTAAAGATCACGTTGTGGCACGCCGACAATCGTCTGAACACATCGTCTTGGATGATCTGATTCGACTTATCTTCGAAGAAGAGCTCTTTCTCATTCTCGTACACATCCAGCCCCAGGGAACCAATCTGCCCCGTCTTCAAGGCTTCCATGGCATCGAATGCGTTAAGCAGGCCGCCACGGCTGGTGTTGATCACCATGACCCCAGGTTTCATCTTGTCAAAGCTCGCTTTGCTGAGCAGGTGGTGGTTCTCTTTGGTCAGCGGACAATGCAGGCTGATGATGTCGCTCACGGCATAAAGCTCATCCAGAGACAGGTACTCTATCCCCATATCCAACACAGCCTGATTCGGATAAGGATCATACACCACTACCTTGCAGCCGAAGCCTAACAGTATCTTGATGGTCGCCACCCCAATCTTACCCGTGCCGATCACGCCCACGGTACGACCATACATGTTGAAGCCCACCAGCCCCTCGAGGGAGAAGTTAGCGTCGCGGGTACGTTGATAGGCCTTGTGAACCTTACGGTTTAGGGTCAACATCAGCGCCACGGTATGCTCGGCCACCGACTCGGGCGAATAGGCTGGCACATTCACCACCTTGATCCCCAGACGTTTGGCCGCCTCGAGATCGACGTTATTAAATCCGGCGCAGCGCATAGCAATGATCTTAGTGCCATTTTTAGCTAGCTCGACCAACACCTCTTCACATAGCGAATCGTTGACGAAGGCGCAGATCACCTCGAAACCATAGGCCAGCTTGGCCGACTGCATACAGAGACGATAATCGAAATACTCTATCTGAGCGCCAAAGGCCTGGTTGGTGCGGTTGAAATGTTCCATGTCATAGTGCTTAGCACTAAAAAAACCTATTCTCATCTTAGCTACCTAAAAGTGGTTCAACATTAGACAGAGGTTTGCAAGCCTAGTATCGCAAAGCCCCCACCTGTCTTGGCTCCATTATAGCCAAGGAAAGATGTGACTTAGCAAAGATAAATCGCGCTTAGATCACGAAATGGTTAACTTTGTGAGCCGTCAATGTGTTTTAAGTTGATTTCCTGCTAAGCTGGCGCAAATTTTCAGCCTTCTTTCACCTTATGAGCAATAAGCATAAGCCGATTTCCGAGAAAAAGTTTTGGCTACAACGCCTGAGCAAGACCAGCCTGCGTGCCCTGCATATCTTAGGGATCACGGGCGCCGGTGGCGGCATCCTACTCGGGGTGGATAAGACCCTGTGGTGCAACTACTGGATCTTGGCCATGAGTACCGGCAGCTTGCTGATGCTCTGGGAGGTGGTGCGAGACTGGCGCTGGCTGATCCAGCTAAAGGGCGTGCTGACCCTGGTAAAACTCTGTCTGCTGGCACTGTTTATTCCCCTCGCCGACTACAAGAGCGAGCTGCTGATCGTTATCGTCTTGCTCTCTGTGGTGGTCTCACACGGCCCGGCAGGGCTCAGACATTTTTCTGTGATACATGGACGACGCCTCGATGGACGAAAAGAGATTAAGGGCTGAAGCCGCCCCACTGCTGACGCAAAGCAGTCAGCTTCTCAGACTCGATAGCCATCCCCAGGTGCTGGACCTTGCCTGCGGCACAGGGCGCAACGGCCTATGGTTAGCGGCCCATGGCGCCCAGGTCACTTTTATCGACAAAGACCTGGGCCGACTCGCGGCGCTACCGCCCCAGTGTCGGGCGCTGGCGCTCGACTTGGAAACTGGCGAGGCAAAGCTCCCCAAAGCTCAGACAGAACAGGCACAGTACGACATCGTCCTGGTGTTCAACTACCTGCACAGACCACTGTTTGAGGCCATAAAGGAGAGCATCAAACCCGGCGGTCTCATCGTCTACGAGACCTTTATCGCCCGACAGGCAGAGGTGGGCAGACCCAAGAACCCCAACTTCTTACTGACCGATGGGGAATTATTGCAGCGCTTTTCATCCTGGGAGACTTTGCACGCTTTCGAAGGTGATGTAGGCTGTGAAGATACGCCTTGTTTCAAGGCTCAATATATTGGCCGCAAACCGGCAAAATAGGATCTCACAGCGTTAAGGACGATAGATGTTTCCCTATCCCGAACAGTACCGGCTCGCCGCACCGCCATTGGTTACCGCCTTCATGGTGTTATGGTCAATCCTGTCACGCGCCCTGTTCGGCGACGACAGCGCCATCGCCTTCTACCCGCTGTTTATGCTGTTTCCCCTCAATATCTTACTGCACGGCAAGTTAATCTGGCAGGCCAAGGGAATAGAGCGGCTGGATCAGGGCATCTACGCCTTTATCCACCTCAGCCTAGCTTTCGTGGTGTGGACCTTCGCCATCATGCATGTCAATGGCCACAGCTTTTAATCCCAAGCTCCACCATAACACCCGCCTAAGCCACACCGGTTTCGTCCACAATACTTGCGCCGCCCGCGCCCTAAGGGTATCTTTGCAGCCCGATTTAACCCCCAAGGTTTGCTATGACTGATTTTGTGTATGCGCCGCCTACCGACCCCTGGCTCGAGATCCTCCATGAGGATAAAGATATTCTGGTGGTCAATAAGCCCTCTGGCCTCTTGTCGGTGCCGGGACGCGACCCCGCCTATCATGACAGCGTCTACACCCGTGTCTTACGCGACCACCCCAACGCCCAGATAGTACACCGCCTGGATATGGCGACTTCAGGTATTATCGTGGTGGCGCTCAGGCGCAGCGCCGAGCGGGAGCTTAAGCGACAGTTTCGTGATAGGGAGACCCATAAGATCTACTATGCCCGCGTCGCCGGCCACGTGAAGGCGCAGCAAGGCAGCGTGGATTATTCGCTTATCTGTGACTGGCCTAACCGACCTAAGCAGAAGGTGGATCATCAACTTGGTAAGGCCTCTAAGACACTATTTGAGGTAGTCAGCCGCGCCAAGCGTTCGACTCTGGTCAAGCTCACGCCGATAACCGGACGTTCTCATCAGCTACGTGTTCACATGATGGCCATAGGACACCCCATCTTGGGCGATAACTTCTACGCCGATCCTCTAGCTAAGCACCTGGCACCGCGTCTGCTACTGCATGCTCAGTCGCTGAGCCTGACCCATCCCTACAGCAAACAGCCTATGACCTTCAGCACGCCAATCCCCTTCACGGATGTCACCGAAGAGCAATAGAGCCCGGTATTAACTTATCGGCTCTCACCGGGCCTGTTCTGCGACAAAATCTACTTAACTCGCTAAAAGGTTAGCAGTTTGCTAACCAATGCCGTAAATTACTTCATAATGTTGACTTAAAGCGGTATGTAGTAATGGATAGTTCATTTCAGCGAGACCAACTCGACAACCAGATCCTCTCGGCGCTTATGGAGGAGGCTCGCACCCCCTTCGCCGAACTGGCTAAACGCTTCGGCGTGAGCGCCGGTACCATACATGTGCGGGTAGAGAAGATGAAGCAGGCTGGCATCATCACAGGCGCCCAGATCACGGTCAACCCCAAGGCGCTCGGCTATGACGTCTGCTGCTTTATCGGCATCAACCTCAAGAGCGCCGGTGATTACCCCGCCGCCATCGCCAAGCTCAACGCCTTAGAAGAGGTCACCGAAGCCTATTACACCACGGGTAACTACAGCATCTTCGTCAAGGTGATGTGCCAGTCGATCGATGGCCTGCAACATGTGCTAATCAACCGCATTCAGTCCATCGATGAGATCCAGTCCACCGAGACACTCATCAGTTTACAAAATCCAATCAGCCGCGCAGTGAAACCTTAATCCAGTACCACTGGGGCTTGCAGGCTTAGCGAATACTACTATAAAAAAACCGCTTACAACTTTTTCCTCTACCAGCTTTAACTTTGGTAATCTTTTGTGTTAAAAAGAACAAGCCGTCAACATGGCGGAAACAAAATAAGAAAAGATTAGTAACCAAAGTTACAGCAATACCAATAGTGTTTTGTGTCTCAAAACACTTCTATTTGACAAGGAAGAAGTTGTGAAAACTAAATTATCTCTAGCCATTTCAGCGGCGCTGATCTCGAGTGCTGCTTATTCAGTCGCGGCAATGGCAAGCCCGCAAGCAATCAATACCCTTAACTTATCTCCTGCCCAAACACAGAACCTGAAGCAAGTTCAGAGTGTTTCTGGCATGTATGATCAGTTTGACCGCAAAACCGGAAAGAACACCTTCCAGTGGGCAAAGAAAGGGCTACAAGCCCCTGCACTTGGCGCATTAGAATACAAATATAAATTAGCTACTGCAGCCGATTATTACCTCAATGCCGTCACAGGGATTTCGACTGCAAACAAAGGCCCTTCTAAAGCAGTTCTTAAGAACATGCACGACAGCGGCCGTGGCGCAACTGTCGCTAAATATAGCCAAGAAGTTAACGGCATCGAAGTGTTCAATCGTGAAGTCAATGTCATGATGAACAGAGAATTTCAGTTGGTAGCAGCATCTGGACAATTTGCTAGTGTCACCAATAGTAGCCCCTCTATTTCTGGCCTGATAGACGAATTTGAAGGCGCAAATGCCGCAGTAGAAACCGCTTTTGCCGATATGGGTGGTAACGCAGTTACACTGACAAAGCAAAAGAGTAATGACGCTAAATATCAATCATTCTTAGCGTCAAACATGTCAGGCTCTAAGCAGATCATTGGCTCACCGCGCGCTAAACAAGTCTACTTCGAGAAGAAGGGCAAGCTGGTTGCCGCTCACTATGTCGAATTAGAAGTTGGTGATAAAACAAGTGTCGATTCTGAATTTTATAGCTTTGTTATCGACGCAAACACCAACGAAATCCTTTTCAAGCACAACCTAACTGCAGAAGACTCAGCATTTAATTATCGCATCTATGCTGATGAAGCTGGCGTGCCTTGGGATAGCCCTCACGGCAACGTTATTCCTGCAACTAGCGCAGACCAAGAGGATGCTACGGCTTACTTAGATGCGCCTATGGTAACTCTTACCCACGGCCCAATCAGCACAAAAGATGCTTGGCTAGCAGAAGATGCAACCGTAACCTCAGGTAACAACGTAAATGCCTATGTCGATGCCATTGCACCCGATGGATTTACCAATGGCGATTATACCGCAGAGGTCACCAGTGCTAATACCTTCGACTATAAGTACAACACCAGTGAAGTCGAAAGTTCAGTCAATAACCGTAAAGCTGCGATAGTTAACCTATTTTACATTAACAACTACTTGCATGACGTTTTCTACGATCATGGCTTCGATGAAGCAGCTGGTAACGCCCAAGCACTTAACTATGATCGTGGCGGTATCGAAGGCGATGCCATTCGCGCCGAAGTCCAAGATAACTCAGGCTTTAACAACGCGAACATGCGTACTCCTGCAGATGGTTATTCTCCACGCATGCAGATGTACCTATGGGATAGCAAAGATGCCGTCAATGGCGAAGACTATGGCGCAACAGTCACCTCTGATGACACTGTCGGCCTGCTTGGCTCAACTAAACGTTCAGGCTTTGGTCAAGGACAATTTAGTGTAGCGGGTAAAGTCGTTCGTATCGATGATGGTGTTGATACTACGACTGATGGTTGCGATAAAACTGTGAATGGCGCCGACATAATGGGCAACATTGCCATTATCGATCGCGGCGCATGTGCCTTTACGCAAAAAGTAAAGCACGCTCAGGATGCGGGCGCAATTGCAGTACTCATTGCCAATAATTCTGGAACTGATGAGCCAGCACCTATGGGTGGCTCTGACGATACAGTGAAAATCCCTAACATGGGATTATCATTCAATGACGGTGCAAAGATCTATGCGCTTTTGGATGCAGGTAAAGATGTCACGCTCTCCATGTTTAATAACAAGCCATATAAGGCGAGTTCTTGGGATAACGCTATCGTTGCGCACGAATGGGGTCACTACATCTCTAATCGTCTAGTCGGCAACGCATCAGGCTTGATCAACCAACAAGGTCGCTCAATGGGTGAAGGTTGGGGTGATTTCCATGCCTTGCTGTTAGTATCTGAAGCTGACGATGCTAAGCTAGCCGGCAACGAGATGTTCCAAAAGGCCTATGCCGCGGTTTCTTACGTTGGTAGCTTCTACTCTGGTATTCGTAACTATCCTTACAGTACCGATATGAGCATCAACCCACTGACCTTTGCCAACGTCGAGCTAGGCAATGGTACAGGCCCTGACATAAATGGCGACGCAGAAGTACATGACGCGGGTGAACCTTGGGCTGCTATGCTATGGGATTGCTATGTTGCGTTAATCAACGATGAACGTCACTCATTCGAAGAAGCCCGTAGTTTGATGATGGATTATCTGGTTGCAGGCTATAAGATGACGCCAATTGCGCCTACTTATACCGAAGCTCGTGATGCGCTTCTCGCGGCAGCCTATGCTAATGATCCGGCAGATTACGAACTGATGTTAGCGGCCTTCGCTCGTCGTGGTATGGGTATGGGTGCGGTTTCACCTGAGCGTTTCGATAGCAAACACACTGGTGTTGTTGAATCTTACGAAACAGAACTTGCTTCTTTTACAGTCGCTAATCATGAATTCAACAACGACTTCGAAGGTCTAACCAATGGCTATTGTTCGAAAGACGGAATTTTAGACAAAGGTGAAACCGGCACTGTCACCTTTACCGTTATGAACAAAGGCAGTAAGGCGCTAGAAAACATCGAAGGTGTTGTTAAGGTTACTAGTGGTCAAGACGTAACATTCGCCAATGAAGGCAAAGTATCGTTTGGTGATGTAGGCATATTCGGTGAGGCAACTAACGAGCCAATTGAATTCACCCTAAACGACGCAGCCACTGCAGATGAAGTTACCTTTGAACTGTCATTCCCTGAGCTTGATGACGAAATCAAAGCTCAGACCTATACACTATCGACTGCAGTAAATATGGACTTCAAGATCAAAGATATTGAAGGCAATATGTCGACAAGTGACATGGAAGACTTTACAGGCCTGAAGGATTTCAATGAGATAGTACTTGAAGGTGGTGACCTGGCTAAAGGCACTGCACAGCTAAGTAGCCGCTATGCAGCATATTTCCCTGTCGATGCCCAGTATCTATACATTAGAAACAATGGCTTCTCATCCGATGTTGCTTATGAAACTAAGCCATTCACCGTAGGATACGGTGGTGACTTTACCATGAGCTGGTTCCACTATTTCCAAATTGAACAGGGATACGATGGTGGTGTCGTTGAAATAAGTGTCAACGGTGGTGAATGGGCAGACGTTACAGAAATGGGCGGTATCTTCACAACTACTGGCTATACGGGTGAACTAGCAGAGCTATTGCCTGGTCGCGAAGCCTTTACTGGCACCATGGCTACCTTTGGCGAAACCGAAACCGTTAACTTCGGCACAGCGTTAAATGGCAATCAGGTACAGCTACGTTTCCGTATGGTTACCGATACCAATACAAGTGAATATGGATGGATAGTTGACAACGTAACCTTCAACAACATCACCTCAAATGTTTTCTATGAGCAAATTGCTGGTGATACTTTCGCTTGTGAAAACCGTTTACCGACAGTGACTGCTAAGGCAAGTTCTACGTTAGTAAAAGAAGGTGATGTGGTAACGCTATCTGCAACTGCAATTGATCCAAATGCTGATGACGTGCTGACATATAGCTGGACACAAGATTCAGGTCCTGCTGTAGAAATCAAAAATGCTACAAGTAGCGAAGCGAGCTTCGTGACTCCCGCATTAAATGATCCAAAGGCGACATTAAACTTCACGCTTACTGTGAGTGATGGCACAGGAGAAGTGAAGAACAAGGTGAAAGTAAGCTTTGCAGCTGTATCTAAAGAGAAAACTAGTAGTTCAGGTGGTTCTTTAGGCTGGCTTTCATTGTTACTCATACCTTTTGCTGCACTACGTCGTCGTAAGTAACATAGGTTAACTTCACTACCTATTTAGGTAGTGATTGAATATAAAAAAGCCATAACATTAAGTTATGGCTTTTTTACGTCTGTTCTAAAGGAAATTATTTAAAACCACCAAAGGTATTCTCTAAATCAATTTCACCGATATCAGGCCTTATTTCTAATCCCTTAGATGTCATGACTCATCAAAAACTATCTGATGTTTGCTTTCCACTATAATCAATCTCTATTTCAACACGAGAAAACACATCATTTTGGCGTAATGCTTGATAGAGTTCGTAAAGATCACCGCCTATCTCTAAGGGGATTAATCTATAAGTTGACGTTGCGATCTCATTCACTTCATAATGTTCAATCACTCCCTTGGGAAGCTGAGATGCGATTACGACAAAACTCCCTTTGATAAGACCAGAACCTGACTCAGACAAGCTCTGAACAACACTTCCCTTCTTCAATACTCTATCGTTTGAACTAAATTTCATGCCGTTCAATTTATAACTGTATTTTGAATCACTCTTCTCTAGTAGCGACAGAGAAACTTCTTCCCTGTTTTCAGTTGAATTTGCAGCTACTGATGATGCATGTTTCATGTCATCTTGGCTTTCAATACTGACAGTATCAGGCTTCTCAGTCGAACAGGCACCCAACAATACAATTAGTGATAATAAAATCCTTTTTTGCATTCGCTCCCCCTAGATTCCTTAGTTATCAATGCAATTTGAGTGTAACACTAGTTGTTACAGGAATCTCACCTATATAGTTATTGACTAAAGCGCGAACACCTTAGTCATCACCTTATAGAGCTCTGTGCCTTGATACACAGACGCCGAGGCAAAATGCAGCACGGGCACACAGTCAACAGGCAGACTCAAGGGGACTATCGCGTCCTCCTCGCCATATCTGTCGACACGCAAGATGTTGGCGAGCGGTTCACCGGCGGGCAGCGGCTGCCCGACCTTGGCCTTGTACTCCACCAAGCCACCTAGGGGCGCATGATACTTCTTATAGTCTTTCAGGTAACAAGCGTAGCGTGGCATCGCCGCAGGCTCTACGCGCTCACTTATTACGCCGCGCTTGCTGAGATAGGCCAGTATCCCTTCGACATCCACCAGGGCATCCGCCAAATCGACATTCTCCTGACTGCCAAGCTCCAGGGTAAAGCCCGATACGGGCACCTCAATCTCGTGCCCCTGAGTAGCCAGGTATTCACTCAGCTGCCACCAGGGGCAGAAGATAGACTCATCCATGGCCCCACCAAACTCATTAGGGATAAGCAGGGTATAAGGAATAGAGAAGTACTTGGCGGCATCTTGGTCATACTCGGGACAATAGAGATGTTTGCACGACTTAGGGCCGGTATGCAGATCCAGCACGATATCCGCCCCATGGCCCATCTGCTGCAGACTCACCGCCAGACGATGTCCCGTGGTGATCCCCCAGGGCTCATGCAGACGGCTGTAACACTGCTCAACCAGCAAGGCCCTGAAATGGGCAATTAACTCGGCATCAGTAAGATGTTTGTGCCCCTGATACCAGCTAGCAATGTCCAGTTTATGATCTAGGTATTCGCGGTTCCAGTTCACCCCGGTGATAGGGTCGAACCGTCCTAGGGTAAACTCGCCACTCTTTTGATTGATCCCTAAAGGATTAGCCAGTGGCACCAGGGTCACCTTGCCGCGCAGCTCACAGGTTTCGAGCGCCTGCATCAGCTGATAGATCACCGCATTGCCCTGCACCTCGGCGCCGTGCACATTGGCCTGAATACAGACGCTCGGGCCGGTCACGACCTCGGGGACAAACTCAAACAGGTTGAGTTCAAGATCTTGACCCGTGGCGAGCTCGCCAACCTTTAACGTAGAACGAGTTGGTTTCATCATTGGCCTTCGAACAGATTCTGATGCAGCGCACTCACCACCTGAGCCGCCTCAGACTCGGCCACCAGGACACATAGGTTGTGCGGGCTTGCCCCCTGACAGATCATGCGCACATTATGGGGTTCGAGTACCTCGAAGACCCGGCGACACACACCGGCCGTGGTGGCAATCTTATTGCCGACGATCGCCACCAGCGCCAAGCCCTCTTCTACCCGCACCCGGCAGTGCTGTGACAACTCCTGCAACAAGGCCTCGCTCAGCAGGCTGTTTCCTGCCGAATCGGATCCCGTCTTATCTAAGGTCAGCGAGACGTTTACCTCTGAGGTAGTGATCAAATCCACACTGATCTTATGCCTTGCCAGGGTGGCAAAGGTTTCGGCCAGGAAGCCCTGGGCATGCAGCATCTGCAGGCTATGCAGATTGAGTAGCGTCTGGTCGCGTCGCACCGCTACGGCGCGATAAATAGGCTCGTCGTTCACCTGATGACGAATCCAGGTGCCGCCGAGCTCAGGCGCCTTACTGGAACCGACAAATACCTGAATCTTATGTCTGACCGCAGGTAATATGGTGGCAGGATGCAGCACCTTGGCGCCGAAGGTCGCCATCTCGGCCGCCTCGTTAAAACTGATCTCAGGGATAGGGCGAGCATTGGGCGCCAGCCTTGGATCGGTAGTAAAGATGCCTGGCACATCAGTCCAGATCTCCACCGCCGAAGCATCCAGCGCCTCGGCGAGCAGCGCAGCGGAATAGTCGCTGCCGCCACGGCCCAATGTGGTGGTCGACCCCTGCTCATCGGCGCCAATAAAGCCTTGAGTCACGATACGCTGCTCTCCCAGCAGTGGTAGCAGGTGCTCTGTGCAAAGCTGCTTCACCGCCTCGATCTGCGGCTCGGCGCGGCCGAAATGACTGTCGGTGCGCATCACCTGACGCACATCGAAGGCACTCGCCCGCTCGCCCTTCTCTCTTAACACGGCAGCAAAGAGCACAGACGAGCACTGCTCACCCTGAGCCAATAATTCATCTATGGTCGCCTTGCTGCGATGCTGGCAAAGCGACTCACTCAGGCTGGCAATCTTACTTAAGATGGCATCGAGACGCGCGGCCACATCGTGGGGCTGGCCCAGCTCGTCGAGGATCTTATATTGAATAGAGGCGATCGCCTTGAGTAACTGCTGACGACGCTCAAAATCCACACGCTCCTGAGTCAGTTCCACCAGGAGGTTAGTCACACCACTCGAGGCGCTCACGACTACAACGCGGGTATCGGGATTGGCCAATACGATATCGGCACAGCGGTTCATCGCCTCATAATCGGCGACAGAGGTTCCACCAAACTTAGCAACAACAATAGACATTAGCGCACCTCAACCCAAACAGCCGACGATGACACGAAAGAAATAGATAACATTGAATACGCTCCGAACTCACTTCGTTCGAAGAGCCTGGTGCAAAGATGACGCACCCCAAGACGGGAAACAACGATTGCCACCAGAAGCTCTCCACCAAAAACAGGTGACAATCAATGGGATTCAGCCCATTCGACCGATAAACAGATGAAACCAAACATCTCTTTACCTCGGCGTTAATCTCCCTCATAAACCGTCAACGGAGTTTGGACTCCTCGGGCTTACTACCTAGTTAACGCTCCTCTTCTGTATCACTAACCTTATCGATCAGGATGCAAGAAAACTATCAAACAACCGAATAAAAAGTCAACGATATTTTAGCCAGTCATGATGAAAGCCATTCAACATAGACGGCCCTAGGGTCTGTTGGCCTTTCGCGTTCATTTTTGCAGCATTCTGTATCGATTTTATACAAGGCAGAGCGATTGTAATGTAGTGCACTACATCAATGAGCGATAACGCAGTAGAAAAATGATACAGAAGCTGCCCGCAGGGTTCGTCTTGAGCACGTTCACCTCTTTGTTACTCGGCTTTTATATAGAATGACTATATCTCAAACCTCGTGCCGCGATTTGAACGTACTCAATTAGAACAAAATTTGTGCTCAAAAGGTCAGCAGGCCCTAACGACTAATGTCCGGCAGTTCGCTAACCAAGCAGACCCTTGCGGAAAACTTACCTAAGGTAACCTCATCATACGCGACCAGACAAGGCACCAGTTGCAGCTCATCGTTATCGACAAAGTAGATGGCGTTTTGATTAAACACCTTGCCCAGCTCCACCGCGGCAGCCTTATCGATAGAGACCGCCCAACTCTTTTCCATATGCCCCCGATCGCTGGAGGCGCCGGTCAGGGCACGATAGGGGTATTGCAGGCGTTGAATATGACGTTGAAGCTGTTTATCGAGGAGGCGGTTTTGCGAGGGAGAAAGGTGTTGGCCTTTAGGATTATGAGCGGTAATGATTGCAAATGATAACGAGGGAGAGAAAGGTTGAGTGAGTAAGAATTGCGTTTGCTGATAGCATTGCCAAAAGTGTTCGTTCGCTGTGCTCATCACTAAAATATTCCTAAATTAGATTCAGTCGATTATAGCAAAATTCGCTCACCTTCCTAGAGGTGTGAGGCAGGTCACTTTATGAATTTTTATTAATATCATTAAAATCAAAGATGTACACAAAACAATGTGACTTACATCAAATCTCAAAGGAATTTTGTTAACATTTCATTTGTTAACAAATGACTAAAACGAGTACAATAAGTTCGTTGATTCACTTCCACTCATCTCACGATGAAATACTTTTTGTTACATCTTGTCGGCGACAAGGTCATCAAAAGTTAGTCAATTTCCTGTATAAAATGTGAGCTTAGGCTGATTTAGCATTTAAACTTGAAAATATTAAATAGTTAACGGAACTATTCCCAACTATTGTTAATCGAAGTGAATAGCAGTTCGCGTGTCTTTTGAAAGAGATACGTATACTTTACTAATCATGAAGTGTGTTGCTGTATCAATAGTTTTTTGATGAAAGCACTAAGTGAGTTGAGTAATTGTCGCGAAGACAGATAGTGCGCAGCAGCACCAACTAGCGCTCATGGTTAGAACAGTTTTAAACAAATATTAGGTAAATAAACATGCAAAACCCGCACATTCTGATCGTTGAAGATGAAGCCGTTACCCGGAACACGCTAAGAAGTATTTTCGAGGCTGAAGGATATGTGGTAACTGAAGCCAATGATGGCGCAGAGATGCATAAAGCCATGCAGGAAAACAAGATCAATCTAGTGGTGATGGATATCAACCTACCCGGTAAGAATGGTCTACTGCTTGCGCGTGAACTTCGTGAAATCAACAACATCGGCCTTATCTTCCTTACCGGCCGAGACAACGAAGTTGACAAGATCTTGGGCCTGGAAATTGGTGCCGATGACTATATCACCAAGCCATTCAACCCACGTGAACTGACTATCCGTGCACGTAACCTGCTGACTCGTGTTAACAGCACCGGTGGCGAAACCGAAGAAAAGAGTGCAGTAGAATTCTACCGCTTCAACGGTTGGAGCCTAGAGATCAACAGCCGTTCACTGGTTAGCCCACAGGGCGAGTCTTACAAGCTGCCTCGCAGCGAGTTCCGCGCCATGCTGCACTTCGTTGAGAACCCAGGCAAGATCCTGACCCGTGCCGATCTGCTGATGAAGATGACTGGCCGTGAGCTTAAGCCACACGACCGTACTGTGGATGTGACCATTCGTCGTATCCGTAAGCACTTCGAAAGCCTACCAGACACGCCAGAGATCATCGCCACCATCCACGGCGAAGGCTATCGTTTCTGCGGTAACTTAGAAGAAGCATAAATCACATCCAGCTAGCGCAAATGTGATTTAATTTGAAAAGCCAGTCTAACGACTGGCTTTTTTGTGTCTGGAACACTTATGCCAAAGCCCTGGATTGGGTAGTTTTGGGATTGTTACATCTGGGGTTGTTACATCGATGGTACTCTCCACCCGAGGCTTTGCTCTCAAAAGCCAGAGTTGTATCTACACATATATTCTATCTCTTCGATTTAGCTTCATTTGGTATGTTCAAATAAAACGAAAGAGATAACTCAAGACAAACAAAGTGCCAGACCAAAATACTCTCCACTTTTACCAAAAATTCGTTGATAGCCCCCTATGATGCTTAACATGCAACATAGATAAAAACGACAAATGATATAAACCCAAGAAAGCAATAGTCCATAAGTAGCTAATTGTGATAGATAAAACTAATTACTTATGGTATGTTACAGCAGTTAAAAGGCTTGTTACACCAAGCAAAAATGAATAACACAAGGAACTGAACTCACGGACTGAGTTGTTTAAATCACTACTTCTCTCCTAAAAGTCACTCCTGCATCCATCATTTATAAAAACAGGCTTGTTTTTAACAATTACTTGGTTTCAATTTTTACAAGGAGATAAAATGAAACTACTTAGTTTAGCCTTCGCAATTGGGCTAATACCTCTCACTGCAATAGCGCAAGATGCCAGACCACCATTAGAAAACGTTTCTGTTATCAGTACAGATTTAACTACTTTGTCTGTACAAAACTTTTCTGGATCACCCATCACTATCGATATCTATGGAAAAGAATTCGATATCAGACCATCTTCGGGTCTTTCTTTTCAATGTGAAGGTTATACACACTTAGAAATTCTAGTAAAAGACATGATTCATGACTATTTCGAAGTTCCTTGTAATAGTCGGGTTATTTTTGAAGAAAACTTCAACATTCAGCAGTAGGGAAACAATGAAAAGAATAATTTTAGCTTCAGTTGCCGTTGCTTTATTTGGCTGTGGTGGTTCAAATTCTGACGGTTCATCTAAGTCAACTTACTCCTCATGTAAAATTACACAATCAAGTGCCTTGCTAGCTAGTGATCGTGATCGAGACTTAAAACAATGCTGGAACGCTCCAGGTAAAGGTTATGAGAGCATGGGAGATGCCATGCAATGGTGTGAATCTCAAATCAATGCATACATTGCAAACACCTATCTCATTGGTCACAACGTAACTTATGTTGCCGAATCAACCTATTGCCCTAACTAAGATGTTTAAGCGCATGTAAAGCTTTTCAATTACATATTTCTAAAAGGAAAAAGTAGCATGCGCTTACTTACATTAATGCATCGACAATATTTAGTAATATTGACACTCCAACACTAGAGCATAAAAAATGAAACTTAGAATATTAGCAACTGCTTTAATGATATCCATTATGTCGGGCTGTGCATCTGTTCCACTTGAAGACTCAAAAACAACAAACAAGGCCAAAGAATTTAGCGCCCCCACTAATGAAAAATCTGGGCTGTACATTTATCGCTCGGGAAGCTTTGGTGGCGCTCTAAAAAAGGATGTTTGGATTGATGGAGAATGCATAGGAGAAACCGCACCCAATATATTTTTCTATGTCGAACTACTTGGAGATAAAGATTACAAAGTTTCCACTGAATCAGAGTTTTCTCCTAATGACCTAATCGTAAAGGTTGAAGCAGGAAAGAACTATTTTGTTCAGCAATATATAAAGTTTGGCGCCTTTGTAGGTGGAGCAGGTTTAGAGCTTGTGGACGAGGAAAAAGGTAAAGAAGAAGTCTCTAAATTAAAGATGGCAAAACAAGGGAAATGTAGTAAATAGATTTACTCATAACCAAACTATCTATATTTAGGGAAGGTGCGAATAAGTCCCGTGCTTGCTCTGCGTGTGCTTAAAGTGGATAGATGCAAGGCACAGTTTGCAGCGAATAGCCCTAGTCCTTCGCAAGAACTGTAACGCAGCAAGTACCGCTGTAAGCCTCGCCCTGCGGGGCTTGGATAGCAACACCATTTCAGCGTTATTCAACTTCAGCAGGCCTCGGCATGCCCTCAGTTGAATGCCTTAAACTGTCGCTGCTATCAAAGCCAGAGCTGTGCGACGACTTGTTCGCACCTTCCCTAGGGAAGGTGCGAATAAGTCCCGTGCTTGCTCTGCGTGTGCTTAAAGTGGATAGATGCTAGGCACAGTTTGCAGCGAATGGCCCTAGTCCTTCGCAAGAACTGTAACGCAGCAAATACCGCTGTAAGCCTCGCCCTGCGGGGCTTTGATAGCAACACCATTTCGGCGTTATTCAACTTCAGCAGGCCTCGGCATGCCCTCAGTTGAATGCCTTGAACTGTCGCTGCTATCAAAGCCAGAGCTGTGNTGCTTGCTCTGCGTGTGCTTAAAGTGGATAGATGCTAGGCACAGTTTGCAGCGAATGGCCCTAGTCCTTCGCAAGAACTGTAACGCAGCAAATACCGCTGTAAGCCTCGCCCTGCGGGGCTTTGATAGCAACACCATTTCGGCGTTATTCAACTTCAGCAGGCCTCGGCATGCCCTCAGTTGAATGCCTTGAACTGTCGCTGCTATCAAAGCCAGAGCTGTGCGACGACTTGTTCGCACCTTCCCTAGAGAAAGGGCGAGGCCACTACACTCCTTATTAAATAGAAACGACATCCACATGATTCCCCTAGAAAGAATCAAACGCCGTTCATTCGAAGAAACGTTTGGCTGCAAGTGTAAACACGTTTTTGGCCTTCGAAATCTGGGATGATTTCGCAGAGCCCACCACAGGTGATAGATAACCATGTAGGGGCGACCTTCAATTGCCTCGCCAACATCCATGCTGGGCAGATGAAACGTATCCGTCCGGAGAACTGCACCTAGCCGAGTTTTGCATTCCAGGGTAGCAAGTGTTCTAGACACTCGGGCTTAAGTGACAACTGCTCAAGGCAGTACATCAAGTAATCGAAGGGCGTCAACCCATTCGCCTTGGCGGTTTCGATCACACTGTACAGTATGGCACTCGCGTTCGCACCATTGGCCGTATTGGCAAATAGCCAGTTCTTCCGCCCAATGACGAACGGTTTTATCGCTCTCTCGGCG